>CAKQFW010000356.1 GCA_934230965.1 uncultured Prevotella sp. | reverse complement strand
GGCCAACACAGATTATAACTAATGATATAGGGTGTGCTTGCCTTGCTGCAAGTATCACCCCATAACAAAAAAGGATGAACATCCTTGCTCAATAGCAATCAAATGATTGTGAGAGCAAGTATGTTCATCCTTTTTTTGTTTTTCTATTTTACTTTTCTTCAATGTATGGCAACAAGGTGTTTACGAACTCTTGTTCAAAGTTTGGGGTGAAGATGTTTTTGCCGATGTTTTGTTGAATATCGGCAAGAGACCAAAAGCGGCCACCATCTAATTCGTCTGACGAGGGTTTCACCTCTCCATCGTATGTGGCAGCGAATACATGAACCAATTCGCGTTCGCGAGCACTCTCGAAGACATACTTTTTTATGAACGTGGGCTCGTAATGGTCTACGCCCAACTCTTCATGCACCTCGCGATGAAGGGCGGTAGGGATGTCTTCACCATAGTCTACGTGGCCCCCACAGGCCGTGTCCCATTTTCCGGGTTGAATGTCTTTCCAGTCGGGGCGCTTTTGCAGATACAGTTCGCCTTTACTGTTAAACAGATGTAGATGAACCACCGGGTGCAACTGCTTACTGCCATCATGGGCTTCACCTCGGGTGATGCTTCCCAGCACGTTGCCCATTTCGTCTACCAGCGGAAAACGTTCGTTCTTATTGTCCATATTTAGCGTGTTATTCTCAACGTATGTTCTATCAGATGTGTTCTTTTCAGCGTGTCTTCTATCAAACGTATTCTTTGTCTTAGAACACTTCTTGATAGTATTATCCAGCTCCTTATAGTTTCATCTTAAATGTTTGTGCATTGCCAAACACGGTATCATCAATCTGTGGCTCTTCTTTAAAGATGCCGAACATGGCGCTGCCGCTGCCACTCATTTGTGCATAAACGGCCCCTTGGTTATACAGGGTTTGTTTGATGTGAGCCAAGATGGGATGTGCTTTAAAGGCAGGCGCTTCAAAATCGTTTGTCAGATTATCTTTCCATGTTTCAATGGGCATGCGCACGGCATCGCGACAGCAGATGCTGGGCTTTTTCGGCACAATTTGCTGGTAGGCTTCTTTGGTTGATACGGCTACATCGGGCTTTACCACAACGAGATGATAGCCATGCAGATTGCCTTTTGGTGAGTCAGCAGGTGATAAAATGTTGCCTATGCCCGTGGCGAATGATGGTTCTGAGGTGATGAAGAAGGCGCAGTCGGCACCAATCTTTGCGGCATGTTTCTCCATTTCGGCAATGCCAATGTTCAGCCTGAAACGTTCATCCAGCAGCCTAATCATATAGGCGGCATCGCTTGACCCACCACCCAGTCCGGCTTGCGACGGAATATGTTTGTAGAGATGTGCATGCACGCGCGGAATTTTATATTCGGCTGCAATGCTGTTGTAGGCTTTCACCACAATGTTATCGGCATCATTACAGTCGATGGCGTTGCCTGTTACCTTGAGGTCGCAGTCTACTGTTGATGGAAAGCGTTCATCCATCAGCTTTATTTCTAACGCGTCGTACAGTGGA
>CAKQFW010000355.1 GCA_934230965.1 uncultured Prevotella sp. | reverse complement strand
TTGTTCACAAGCCGGCAATTATCAAGTTTGATAAGCATACCGCCAGCGATATCATTTTAGCATCCAACAATCCGGACGCTGATGCGGATATCGTCAAATACCGTAAATACGGAATCGTGGACGGTTATGTCAACAAGCGTGCAGGTATTTACATGAACAGTAAAGCGTAGGAGGTAGCCATGAGAACAGTAGGAGTAGGGGCAGGAAAGCCCGACAAGAAAAATCCGGCGGATGTAAAGCTGAAAAAGGAGCTTAAGGAACTCAAAGCCGAAAACGAGCAGTTAAAGGCAGAAAATGAGGAACTCAGAGCACAGTTAGAGGAAGCATCCGTGGAAACACCGGCGGAAACACCGGCGGAAGTACCAGAGAAGACACAGAAGAAATAGTGTGGAAGGGAGCCGTAAATGTCACAATTGGTTAAATGGGAGCATTACAGCTCCCTCCATAGCATTGTTGCCGAGGAAGATTTTGACCGGATGGAATCGCTAGCTGAAAAGGAAGTACAGCACGTTATTGGATGGATTCGCTGGGCGAACATCACCGAGGAAACATTTGGATATGAGCAGTTGCAGGACTGCATCTGTAATGTCATTGACAAAATGGCGGTGGATGCGAAGTCGGGCAAGGGAAAAGGACTTTCGGGAGTTAGTAATGATGGGTATTCCGAAAGCTATGTTGTTCAGACGGAGGAGCAGTTGAGGAAAGAATTGCAGGGCTCCATCAGGGCATGGTTGAGCGGTACCGGATTGGTAGGTGCATATTAATGGCGTTATTCACTGATACAGTCACAATTTACAACAAAATTTCTGATTCCGAATGGAAGCGAACCGTTATTTCCGGCGTGCAGTGGTCTGATAAGACGGAAAAAAAGAATGAAAATGGAAAAATCAGCATTGCCCGGTATGCGTCCGTAACATTCCCGGAGGGCACTTATGAAGGGCTGGCGCTCAAATCCTCTAATGAAGAGGATTGCATCGTGTATGGAGCAGTTGAGGATGTTGTAGAGGATGCCAAGGGAAAACGGATTTCCGATTTGATGAAGAAATATCCGAAGTCCGGCATCATCCAGGCAGTCAATGACAATTCCAATCGGGATTTTTGTAAAAATATTAAGGTGGTGGTGGCGTAAGGGCTGATTTTTTTAGGCTTGTATCGGTAAATTATGATGCTAACAAAATCATACGCACAAGAGGTCTTGAGGAAAAAGGGCGCGTGCAGCAATTTATTGATAATGAATGTTTGAGGTTATGTGCGCCGAAGGTTCCAAAGGACAGCAATACATTGATTGAATCCGGTAATATTCATACCAAAATCGGAAGTGGTCACTTAGAGTATCGCACGCCATACGCGCGCCGCTGGTATTATATGTCAGCACGATTCCAGGAAGCACCGGAGCGTGGCAATTATTGGTTTGAGCGCATGAAGCAGCAGTACAAGGAACAGATTCTTGCAGGTGCGAAGAAAATTGCGGGAGGTGGCTAATGACAATAGCGGCTTATATCGTAAACTTTCTTGGAAATTACGAT
>CAKQFW010000354.1 GCA_934230965.1 uncultured Prevotella sp. | reverse complement strand
GACAGCATTATATGCAGCACAACCTCGACACCACAAAGCCCTACCCCGGCGTTATGGAGATGCTGCAACAGCTACACGACGAAGGCAAAAACGTGGCCGTGGTGAGCAATAAGTTTTATGCTGCTACACGCGAACTGTGTCAGCACTTCTTTGCACACCTTGTGCCAGTGGCCATCGGTGAGCGTGAAGATATCAGGAAAAAGCCTGCCCCCGACACCGTGCTCGAGGCTCTACGACAAATGGGGGTAAGCAACAAGGGGGCTGTATACATCGGTGATAGTGATGTAGATGTAATGACAGCACGCAATAGTGGCATGCCTTGCATCAGCGTGCTATGGGGGTTCCGCGACAAAGAATTCTTACTTCAACATGGCGCTACAACCTTCATCAGCAGTCCTGAAGAATTGATGTAAACCTTCAGTAAGGATATTCTTCAACTAAGGATATTCTTCACAAAGGCACCCATCTACTGATAAAAAATTTATCCCAAAAAGAAAATAATAATTAAGAAATAAGATAAAGTACTACTTATGGGCTTTTTAAAGAAACTCTTCGGAGGCAGCGATCAGCCTTCCGACAACCAAAAGAAAGGAAACGACAACAAACAGTTTGACACACTAAAATACGACGGTGTGCGAGCCTTACGTCAGGGCCAGTCGGCCTTTGCCGTGCAATGCTTCACACACGCTCTGCAGTTGAAAAACGACTTAGAGTGTCGCGACTACCTATCACAGGCATACATACATACCGACCAGTTGCCCTTGGCCGCAGAGCAATTGCAACTTCTTACCGAAGCACAACCTGACAATATATCTATCTTAATACGTCTGGCCGAGGTATATTTCATGGCCGAAAACTATGACAACATGGCCACCACCTGCATACGTGCCATGGAGCTGGATAAAGAAAACATCGGCGTGCTCTTTGCTTATGCACGGGCTTGCAACGGACAAGGCAACGCCATTCAGGCCATCGCACTGCTAACAAAGGCCATTGCCCTGAAAGACGATTTTGCCGATGCACGACTGATGCGTGGCGATTTGCTGCTGAAGATGGGCGATGCCAACGGTGCCGACGAAGATGCAAAAATGCTGCAAGAGCAATGCCCCGACCACGAAGACGTGCTGCTACTGGTGGCCCGCATACTCGAAGCTAAGGGCCAACACGATGAGGCCATTGAAGCCTACGGCCGTGTGCTCGACGTTAACCCCTTCTGTTTGGCTGCCTTCAAAGAGCGCGGTGCCATACGTATGGCCACAGGCGACAGCAAAGGTGCTGGCGAAGATATGAAACAGGTGCTGGAACTTGACCCCAACACCGCCAGCAACGTTAGTGGCGAATACAGTGCCGAAGGTATCGAAAGTAAAGTAAAGGCAAAATACAGAAGTATGGACCCCTACGGCATTTTCTCTGAATAAAAGGAAAATAGCGAATAAAATAACATTTTCTCGCTTTTTTCTTGTCAGTAAGAAAAAAATGTTATACTTTTGCAACTATCAAATAACAAATTGACGATAGAAGCCCCACATTCGC
>CAKQFW010000353.1 GCA_934230965.1 uncultured Prevotella sp. | reverse complement strand
GTTCAAATCGCTTCTTAAAATAATCTGCCGTCTCCGTAAAGCCCATCCCTTCAATGATGACATCCAGTCCTTCCGGCGGGCACAGGCCATAACGTCCCAGATATTCTATATCAATATCCTTCCACATCCACATGGAATCCACCAGAGTTCCATCCATATCAAAAATCACAGCATCGTGATCCGGCAGTGTTATCTTTTGTCTGTTCATGTAGTTTCCTTTCTGATGTAATACTCCTGTTGTGTCTCTGTTTCTTTTCGTTATTGCAGATTTTGAACAGCCACCCTGGGCTGCATGCCCTTTCAGTATATAAGAAGCCGGAACAGATTACAATCTTTTCCTGTACTCACTGTTCTGGCAGTGTTATAATTTAGTTGCTGTTCACGGAGTGAACAGTAACATAATTTATTCCATGAATGACTTACGAAAGAAAGGTAACCCGTTTCATGATATTCAAATGTCAACCCGGATATACGCTCCGGCAAATCGAAAATGATTTTTATCTGCTTCCCTATGGGCAGCAGATTGCAGATCAGAAAAAGGGGCTTCTCCTAAATGAAACCAGTGTTTTTCTGTGGAGGAATCTGCAGGAACGAGGCAGCGCAGCCGCTGAGCAGCTTGCCGCTGCACTGACCAGCTATTACCAGATTCCGGATGCATCCTTTTCTTCTGTTGTGACAGATGTGAACGACTGGATCCATCAGCTATGTCAGCTTGGAATGCTCACTGCATCCCTGCATTCTGTCCCGGAAGACGCTTCCTGCTGTCTTTCCATTGCCGGACTGATCCTGCATCTGTATGATCCATCGGATCTTGTGAGTGCCTCGTTTGATGCTTTTCGCACAGACTCTTTTGCACAGCTTCCGGATCAGCGCATAGATCTTCTGACCGCACCGCCGGAAAGCCGTTCTTATGAACAGGTTCTGCTGCAAAACAGAGAAATGACTATTTTTCAGAATTCTGACCGTTATGTGATACTTTTTCCTACTATGCCGGATATTTACGAAGCACATATGACTCTGGATGGCAGTTATGTACGTATCTTCTGCCAGGCTGTGCATACCGGCGAAGCATCCGATGACCTGTTTCACGCCATCCGGCTGTTCTTTCTGTATCGTGCCCAGAGAAAAGGCATGTTTGCCCTTCATTCAGCCTCCATTCTGTACCGTGATAAAGCCTGGCTGTTCTCCGGTCACTCCGGCATGGGCAAGTCCACACATACAGCCCTGTGGCACCAACTGTTTCAGACTCCGTATCTGAATGGAGATCTGAATCTGATCGGCAGCCAGAACGGAAGCTTATGTGTCTATGGCATCCCATGGTGCGGAACTTCCGGTATCTACACCACCGGACAGTATCCACTGGGCGGTATTATACTTCTCGGGCGACACCCTGATCAGGATGTCATAGACGAACTGTCCACGCAGGAAAAAATACTGCGTGTCATGCAGCGTATGATCTCACCTGCCTGGACTGCAGAACTGTTGGATCAGAACCTGTCTTTTGCATCCAAAACAGCGGATAAGGTTCCTGTATTTCACCTGTCCTGTACCATGCGTCCTTCTGC
>CAKQFW010000352.1 GCA_934230965.1 uncultured Prevotella sp. | reverse complement strand
TGTCAAAGGACCCTCAGTGGATACATTGACGCGCCCCGTAGAATAAGAACGGCGTTATTTGCTCTTATGTCTGTTCTTTCTTAATCTTTTTTTACGCTTGTGCGTAGCCATCTTGTGTCCCTTTTTTTTCTTTCCGTTTGGCATAGCTGTAATGTGTTAAATTGTTTATTGAATGTTTATATATAGTTTCGTGAAAAGTCAGTGTTTCAGCGAAATTACTTTTCTTTCATCTGTTCAACGAAGCATTTTGCAGGCTTAAAGCTGGGCAGGTCGTGTGCTTCGATGATCATTGTGGTTTTCTGAAGAATGTTACGTGCGGTTTTGGCGGCACGATGCTTGATAATGAAGCTTCCAAAACCTCTGAGATAGACGTTTTCTTTGTTTTCGAGCAAGCTGTCTTTAATAGTTTCCATGAAGCTCTCTACTACCACGGCTACGTCTTTCTTCTGCAAGCCCGTGTTTACGGCTATCTTGTTGATGATATCTGCCTTAGTCATTTTGAATATAAATTTTACTTTTAACTTGTTGTTTTTAAACCTTTTTCTTTTCTGAACTGCAAAGGTACAAGTTTTTCTGTTGAAAACGAAATTTTTTTACTCTTTTTTCGTTCATCCCCATTCTTATTACCTGATTTTTAGAGGGAAAGCTAACTCGCTAATTGTAAATAGCGTTTGAAAAGCATAAAAAAGGCTACCGATATGGTTTGTTATTATTACCATATAGGTAGCCTTTAATATCTGTTGTTTTTCTCGTTATACTTGTCTATATAGTATAGGCAAGAAGCCTATTGTGCGCTTTTTCCTACTATTTCTTCTACAAAATAGCGGTGCACACGAACATCATCGTCCAGCTCGGGGTGGAAAGCCGTAACCAATTGGTTGCCTTGTTGTGCTGCCACAATATGGCCATCGACAGTGGCTAATACGTCTACGCCCGATCCTACACTTTCAATGTAGGGTGCGCGGATAAACGTCATGGGAATGTCGTCGCCCACACCTTTCATGGGAGCTACAGTATGAAAACTGCCCAACTGTCTTCCGTAAGCGTTGCGGCACACGCGTGTGTTCATTGTCGAGATGCGAGCCATGGGCTCATTGGCTACATCGCGTGACAGAAGGATGAGGCCAGCGCACGTGCCAAACACAGGACCACCTTGTGCAATAAACTGTTGAATGGGCTCAAGAAGTGCGAGCTCTTTTAACAGCTTAAGCTGTGTGGTGCTTTCTCCGCCAGGGATGACGAGGGCGTCTTTGGGCTGGTTCCAGTCGGCCAATTGTCGTATTTCAAAGCATGTGGCACCCAACCTTTCGAGCATACGTTCATGCTCAATAAATGCTCCTTGCAGTGCTAATACAGCAATTCTCTTCACGGCTTACTTTCCTCTCTCTGCCATGAGCAGTTCTATCTCCTGTTCGTTGATGCCCACCATGGCTTCGCCCAGGTCTTCTGATAGTTCTGCCAGCATTTTGGCATCCTTATAGTTGGTAACAGCTTTCACGATGGCAGCAGCGCGTTTAGCAGGATTGCCACTCTTGAAATTGCCTGAACCTACGTATACGGCTTCAG
>CAKQFW010000351.1 GCA_934230965.1 uncultured Prevotella sp. | reverse complement strand
CGTGCTACTGGCGTATTTGTGAACGTCTCTTTTTGCACTAATTCGAGATAACAATGACCTCTCACTTCTCTTATTTCGGATACCTCAGCCTCAACCCAATATTGTTGTTGTAAGTCAATGGCAATGACTTCTGAAACCAAATGGTTCAGTTCAAAGAGTGTAAGAGGTTTTGATGTGTTGTTACTCATTGTTTTACCATCGTCAGTTGTTATACTTCTTATTTTTGCATTGCTTTCATGCCTTGTTCGTATGCCTTCCAAAAATCAGGAATACCATATCCATACACATTGTCAGGATGTTCATATCGGTCGGCCGATTGTCGAACGAGTTGCATAATTTGCATCGCATTAAGTTGGGGCAATGCTTGCCATAGACAGGCCACCATGCCACAAGTAACGGGTGATGAGAAAGATGTTCCTGAGCCTTTGGTAATTATTCCATCGCCTTTGATTAGTGCACACGGATTGCCAATAGCCATTACATCTGGCTTTACACGTCCATCAGCCGAATAGCCCAGCGAACTGAATGTTGCATTTGTGCTGTCACGACGCAAGGCGCCTACGGTAAGAATATCTGGTGCGTCGGCCGGAACACTAATCTTATGCCACTGGTTCTCACCATCATTTCCTGCACTGTTAGTTAGGATGATGCCCTTGCTTGCTAAGCGGGCGGCTGTTTTTGATATGAATGTAGTTTTTCCGTCTAATTGTCGGTATGTATGGCTTGTTTGCGTATCATCATAATTATGATAACCCAACGACGAGTTTATCAAGTCAACGCCTACTGAGTCGGCATATTCGGCAGCTGCTGTCCACCAGTCTTCTTCAGCTTCACTTTCTGTGGGGCCATACTCGCTTCGTAGCAGCCAAAATGAAGCATCGGGGGCTGTGCCTATAATGCGCCCTGGCTGATTAGCTGCCATGCACGACAATACTGCTGTGCCGTGGTCGAGTTCTTGATAAACGCTTGAGGTTTGTGGGTAGACGAAGTTTTTTGCTCCTAACACTTTTACGTTTTTCAACAAGGGAATCTTGTCTACATTCATAAAACCGCCATCAATAATGGCAATGGTCATGCCTGCTCCACGGAAGCCAGCTTCATGCAGCTTTATACCATTAATTGTGTTTATTTGCTTGAAGGCATCACCGTAAGGTGTGTCTTGATTGATAGGTGTGGTTTCGGTTTCAATCTTCTCGCGTTTTGATTGATGCACCGAGTCGGGGGCAACGAAAATACGGTGGGTGTTTTTAACGAAGGGCAAGTAGTTAAGTTTCTTGATAGTAGTGGTATCGGTAACGCGCACTACTACAGTGTTGTTCCATTTACTATGCCCTACAATTTGAAAGCCTTTTTTGTTTATGGCCTTCAGGTAATGGGGTGATAGAGGTAGGTCTGTGCTATCAATAGCCAACTGTTGCTTGTTTCTTCGCTGTATTGCTTTTTGAGACAGGTACTTTTCGGGATGCTCTAAAGTAAATGGTGTGCCCTTCTTGTCGGTTAGAGTCACACGATAAAGCCAGCATTTGCCACCAGGAAACGCTATCATTTTGTTTTCATTAGCAGCGTGCATAGTTG
>CAKQFW010000350.1 GCA_934230965.1 uncultured Prevotella sp. | reverse complement strand
TCGGCCTTGGCACAAGCCATCGCCCCACGCTGTCGCGTGTGCGGAAGAAAGCTTACTGAATGTCCGTATAAGGGCAAACATGTAAAGAAACAATCGGAGGGGAAGAAACACCCAGTGAAGAAACCCGAGAAAAAGATAAATCGTGAAACGAAGCAAGAAACACAGGCTGCTACAGTGGCTACGCCCACACCATCTACCCGTAATGAGGGCTATGCTGTGGTAGCGGAAGGAACGGTAGATGTAGAAGGAACAAAGGGTCTGCGAGCTTATCTGAAGGCTAACACACCACCCGCCGATTTGAAGGTAACAGGCACTTTCGGCTACGATGCCCTCAAGTTGTTGCGTCGCTATACCTTTAAAACACTCGACCTCAGTGGCCTTCATTTTGCCGACTCAAGCGAAGAGGCTAACGCCCAAAACCATATTTTGGGTGCCGACTTCTGCTTGCAGTGGATTGATGGTATTAATGCCGACAACTTAATCTTGCCCGATGATGTTTCCTACCTCGAAACAGAGGCTCTGGGCTATACGGTAAAGAACCTGTACATAGGTAAAAATGTTAAGAAGATATCTTTTGTAGAAGAGGCACTGCATGACGGAACCTATCCCGATAACTTGCACGAAAGCAAGCTGCTGAATATTTATGTTGACACAGAGAACGATTATTATAAATCGGTAGATGGGGTGCTATTCAATTACCATGTTACCGAACTGTTGATGTATCCTGCTGGACGTGTAAATTATAGTGGCAAGGGCGAAAATTGGAATGAAAATAAAGAGTCGAACAGGCGCACGCTGGTAAATCATTATGTAGTGCCAAGCAGTGTAGCAAAGATTGCCGACTATGCTTTCTTTAACACAATGGTACAAAACTTAGACTTGGGGCTGATTACTCGTATCGGTAAATATGCTTTCGCTTACGCAAGGGTGAAGGTGATAAATATCCCTCTGCTTACGGGTGTCATTGGCGAGGGGGCATTCGACCATTGCAACAATCTTAGGATGTTTACTTTCTGTGGCAACGTACACACGCTATCAGACCGTATCTTTGAGCATTGTCCTGATTTGCAGGAAGTACGTTTCGAAAGAAATAAGACCAGCATACCTGAAGGTCTGTTTAAATATTCAAAACGACTGAGCATAATAACCATTGGCAACTTCGCTAATCCGGATAGGGATTCCTTCTCCCCTAATTTGGCCAATGACATCGCTCGCGCTCAATTTGTATGCCCGCTACCTATCTTTATTTCAACGCATGTTCCTGAACCTGTATTGAAACAATACAAACAGATACTGAAAAATAAGAAGAAGTTTAATTTCGATGCCAATAACCCTTTTAAATTGCTTTAGAGAATCTGATATATTATAAAAGAACTAACACATACATATTTTATGAGTAACAATCTTTGCTCTACCCGAAGATGTTACTCGATAAATATATTGAAAAAACAATGATATGATGCTAAAACGTTTTATGTTTATGCTCTTCGCACTACTGCTGACAGTGTCATCGGCCTTGGCACAAGCCATCGCCCCACGCTGTCGCGTGTGCGGAAGAAAGCTTACTGAATGTCCGTATAAGGGCAA
>CAKQFW010000349.1 GCA_934230965.1 uncultured Prevotella sp. | reverse complement strand
CGCCAGGTGCGCCTAAAAGCCCGTAACGTGTATATTGGCTCTAAGATATTCGAGTGTCAGTATGTGTCAAAAGCTTTTGATGAAAAGGTTATTCTCAAAGATTTCTACTATAATTTTGCCCGCTTTGAGAAGATGGGTATCATTGGCGATAATGGTGCCGGTAAGTCGACATTCATTAAAATGTTGTTGGGTTTGGTACAACCCGATAGCGGTAAATTTGATATTGGAGAAACTGTTCGTTTTGGTTATTTCTCGCAAGATGGTATGCAGTTTGATGACCAACAGAAGGTGATTGATGTTATTACCGATATTGCCGAATATATTGATATGGGCGATGGCAAGCATCTTACAGCATCGCAGTTGTTGCAACAGTTCTTGTTTACGCCCGAACAGCAATATAATTATGTTTATAAGCTAAGTGGTGGTGAGCGTCGTAAGTTGTATTTGTGTACAGTATTGATGCGCAACCCAAACTTCCTCGTCCTTGACGAGCCAACTAATGACCTTGACATTCAAACTCTTCAAGTGCTTGAAGAGTATCTTCAAGATTTTGCTGGATGTGTAATTATTGTTAGCCATGACCGCTATTTTATGGACAAGGTGGTTGATCATCTTCTTGTATTTAAAGGCAATGGAGAGGTAAACGATTTTCCTGGCAATTATACACAATACAGACAATGGTGTGCATTGCAACCTAAAGAATTGGCTGTAAAGAAGTCGTCAGACGATGAGAATAAAGATAAAGAAAAGAAATCGTATCGTAATGACCAGCGCAGGAAAATGACTTATAAGGAGAAAATGGAATTTGAACAACTGTCAAAAGATATTGAAAAGCTAGAGGCAGAACAAAAACAAATAGAAGATGCCTTATGTAGTGGTACGCTTACAGTTGAGCAGATTACCGAATTAAGTTGTCGCTTACCTGAGGTTAAGGATGCACTTGATGAAAAAAGCATGCGTTGGTTAGAACTGTCTGAATTCTCTGCATAGGATAATCTAACACATACATTCAAACACAAACATTCAATATGATGACAAGTAAAAACGAAGAGAAGAATATCTTGAAGCCTCAAAGAAAGGCCTTAGTCTTACGCTGGCTATTTATATTATCTATGCTATTTTTTGTTGCACAGCCCTCTAATGCTGTGCTTAAAGAAAAGAACCTTGATAACACGCTAAGCATTTTACGTTCAGAGCTCACCAATTACTATAACGACTTGCAACGACAGATGAGCTTTATGAAAGACCAACAAGAGACGGTGCGCAATAATTTGATGGATATATTTCGAAGAAGTAATCAAAACTCGTTGATGCTGTATTCGCAAAAACCACAATATATTTTTGATTTAACCTATGCTTGTCATGAAGCTACAGAACAGTATGCTGAATTTCAGAAAAATGTGTTGCCGTTTACCTCGCTACTGACGCGTACAAATTCTGAGATTGCGCGTTATGATAGTTTGGTAACAAATCTCAGTCAGATGCCATCACGCACTCTCAGCCATCGAGCACAGATAGATCGTAACGTTTGTTTGACGTTAGCTGTTAATATTCGCCATACCTTGTATGACAATAGTCTGCAGCTGAATGATTATATTAGGTATTATAATA
>CAKQFW010000348.1 GCA_934230965.1 uncultured Prevotella sp. | reverse complement strand
GTACCAGCTGCATCAAATGTAGCTGTTACTGTGGCAGTACCTTCTTTATTAGTATTTACGATAATACCAGATGAGTTTTCATCACCACCTAAGATAGCAAAGTCATTGTCAGAAGACTCTACGCTATAAGTAATTTTTCCTGTAGCATCAGAAATTTCTTTACCATCTTTATCCTTTAATACAGCAATATTATCTTCTATCGTAACCGTACCTTCATCTTGACCTACTTCATAGGTGTAAGAAGGTGTTGGGAAAGAAAGAGTGGTTTGGGTTTTACCATCGTCTTCTTTATAGGTAACTTCAATGCTCTTCAAATAAAGAGCTTTTTTTGATTTAGTTTTGGATACTTTGACAACAATTTCACCAGTTGCTGTGCCCTCAAAAGTATAGGCAGCATTCGATGTTGTTAACCTTTGCTCTGTACCAAAAGACGCACCACCAACAGTACAACTAACCTTTGGAGAGCCCTTATCAGCTGCCGAAGCGTTTACAACAATTTTAGTTATTTTCTTGGTGCTATAGGCTTTAGTGGTAGCCGTTATGTACGAAACCATAACGTCTTTCGTTCCATAATGAACACCTTGATCCTTGACATAAGTAGACTCTTTTGCATCAGAATTAATATCCCAAGCACCTTTTTGGTCATCGGTTCCTGTTCCTCCACAAGCTTTGTTAAAGGTAAGATTTGCAGTTTGGGCTAAGATTTTACCCCCCGAACATCACTGCCATAAGAAGCAGCATAACGGGTGATAAAAAGCGTAAATAATTTTTCATATTGCGATAATTTAGTTAATAATGATTATCTTGTTTATTGTTAATATTAATGGATTGTGCCTTACTGTTTTCACTCATTGGTATGTGTTAAAGCCTTGGGTTGGGCAATGTTTGGGTGTGTCAGCGTGGGCTTTTCCATTGAGAAAGGTATATCGCTTTTATTATTTTTATCGTTGCAAAGTTACAACTTATATGTATAACATGCAAACTTTCAGCACATTATTTTATTTTCGTCGTAGGAAAAGCCCCTCCCCCGCGCCGCGCCCACGCGGCTTCCCCCTCCCCTTATGGAGGGGAGTGAATGGCCTTGCTAATTATAGTAGGACGGTGGTCTCCGTGCCACGTCCTCCATGAGAAAACGAACGCAGATAAAACAGATAGAAAGCAAATATTCCGCGCTACGCGCGTTTTGTAGGAGGACGGGGCACGGAGACCACCGTCCTACTATGGTTTGCTTCGTCCTTCACATGAATTCTTCGTTCTTCACTCTTCACTCTTCACTTAACTACGCCACCGTCCTACTTTTAGGGGATTAAATAAACCACCTCATCCTCTATAGAGAAGGCTTCGAAGTGTGGCGGAAATTGTAAGAACAACTATCTCCATAAAGACTCGTTTTCCCAACCTTTAGGAAAACCCATTGCATTCGTATCTACTTCAGGATACAAAGACAGTAAATACTTGAACATTCTCAAGGAAAGCAAAAGCTTTATTCTCATCCATGATAGCCAATCCCTCATTTTGAAGATTGGCTAAAAGTGGGTCAGCGGATTTTCTTGGTTGGTTACACTAGATATTATGGTGCAGATAGTATTATGGTGTTTTTAACAATTTAATAATATATTATTGTATGATTATGCTCGCAATGCTA
>CAKQFW010000347.1 GCA_934230965.1 uncultured Prevotella sp. | reverse complement strand
CATCATAAAAGCGCTTACGATATGTTTGCACAATATCATGCACCTGTGCTTCAGTTTCAACATGAAAGGCAAATGCATAAAACTTGCTTCGCTTTTCACTATAAAACCCTTCGGCTACTTCTTCAGACAATGTATTATATTGGTCGTTGGTTTCCATTATTACTTTTAAAAAGAAGACGTATCATGACTATCTAGATAAGCATGATACGCCTTCATTGTATTTATCTATGTTCTTAACAAACACTACTAAATCAGCACTACACAACTAATCGAGCTTGTGTATAACGATGCCCGACCTCAGTTTGGGTTCAAACCAGGTGGCCTTAGGTGGCATAATTTTTCCGCTGTCGGCAATATCCATGATCTGTTTCATTGACACTGGATACAACGCTAAGGCAGCACGCATCTCACCACTATCAACACGGCGCTTCAGTTCTTCTAAACCTCTCAGTCCGCCTACAAAATCGATACGCTTACTTGAACGCAAGTCGCCAATATTCAAGATTTCATCCAATATTAAGCGACTTGATATATCAACATCCAGCACACCAATGGGGTCGGCATCGTCATAGGTACCGTCCTTTGCGTCAAGGCTAAACCAGTGCCCATCAAGATACAACGAGAAGTTGTGCAAACGAGCTGGCTTGTACACCTCCGTGCCCATGTCTTTAACATCAAAGTGTTCGGCCAGACGTTGTAGGAACTGTTCAGATGTGAGACCATTCAAGTCTTTAACTACTCGGTTATAGTCGAGCACAGTAAGTTGTGATGCAGGGAAGCATACGGCCATAAAGAAGTTATACTCTTCCTGACCCGTACGTTGTGCATCAGCCTTCGCCTTCTCGGCACCTACCAGGGCAGCGGCAGCACTACGATGATGGCCATCAGCAATATAGAACGATGGCATCTTGTCAAACAAAGCAGTTATGGCATCAATGTCAGCCTCATTGTCAACAACCCAAAACTGATGTTCAAAGCCATCAATGGGTGCCACAAAGTCATACACAGGCTTTTCTGCTGTATAGCGTTGCACTAACACTTCCAGTTCAGCATTGTCGGGATAGGCAAAAAACACAGGTTCAACATTAGCATTGCATACACGCACATGCTTCATGCGGTCTTCTTCCTTATCTCGACGTGTCAACTCGTGCTTTTTGATAGCCCCCGACATATAATCGTCAACAAAAGCTCCTACAACCAAACCATATTGGGTGTGCCCGTTCATGGTTTGAGCGTAAATATAATACTTAGGAGTGGCATCTTGCACCAGCCATCCTTTTTCTTGGAATTTCTTAAAATTCTCGGCCGCTTTCTCGTATACTCGTGCATCATACTCGCTGGTGCCCTGTTCAAAATCTATCTCGGGTTTCGTGATATGATACAAACTCATCTCATTGCCGGCAGCTTCTGCCCTCGCCTCCTCACTGTCGAGAACATCGTAAGGGCGGGCTTCAATTTGTTCCACCAGCTCTACAGGAGGACGTAGCCCCCTAAAAGGTCTTACCTTTACCATAGCAGTCGGTATGTGTTTAAAGATTATTACTTATTAACCTGATACTTAGTGCAACCGCTCTCAAAGAAGGCGTTAATTTGGCAAGCGGCAGCAATACCAGCATTGGTATTCGCCTCGGCTGTCTGTGCACCCATCATCTTCGGTGTAGCAACGTAGCGGC
>CAKQFW010000346.1 GCA_934230965.1 uncultured Prevotella sp. | reverse complement strand
TCTGTGTTCCATCCCAATTCGTAAGTTAGTTGGCACAGCTATTTGAGCCATCGAGCGTAACGTATGTGTCAGCGCTGCATGAATCCTTTTTACATTACTGCAACAAAATTCTGTTGAAAATGTAATAAAAAGAGAAATAGGCCGTTTAATCAATAGATTAGATACTCTAATTGGCGTTTGGTGTGCTGCCTGACGGTGGTATGCTATGCGCTTTGTATAACAAATATTTTGACGCTTATGGGGCTATTTACTCAAGACGAATTGAAACCTTCAGAACAAACTCTTAACCTGATACGTCAGGTGGCTTACACTTATCGTGTTGTGCGCATGGGCGCAAAGAAAGAAATGTTTTGCCTTAACTAATGTGTGGCAAACCTTTCGCTATTGTTGTATAAAAATAAGGGTAAGACGAAGATTAAAGAAAAATAAATAAAAAAAGAGACAATGAAGACATTAATATCGCCGTCATTGCTGTCGGCCGATTTCTTGAATTTAGAGAAGGATGTAGAAATGATTAACGCCAGTGAGGCCGATTGGTTGCACTTAGACGTTATGGATGGCGTGTTTGTGCCTAATATATCGTTTGGCTTCCCTGTGATTGATGCTGTGGCCAAACGTTGCACTAAGCCGCTGGATGTGCACCTGATGATTGTGCAGCCCGAACGCTATGTAGAGCGTGTGGCAAAGACGGGCGCCATGATGATGAATGTGCACTGTGAGGCTTGCACACACCTGCATCGCACCATTCAAGAGATACATGCTGCTGGCATGAAGGCGGGTGTAACGCTGAACCCTGCTACGTCGCTTAGCCAGATTGAAGATGTGCTGTGCGATGTTGATATGGTGCTACTGATGAGTGTAAACCCAGGCTTTGGCGGACAGAAATTTATTCCGCAAACCGTTGATAAGCTGAAGCGCTTACGCAAGATGATAGACGAAAGCGGAAGCCAAGCGCTGATACAGATTGATGGAGGTGTGCAAGCCGAAACAGCGCCGCTGCTGGTAGAGGCTGGTGCCGATGTGCTGGTGAGCGGAAGCTATATCTTTAAAGCTGCCGACCCCATTGCTACCATACACAGCCTGAAGACATTGTCAGGCCGTTTGTAAGGCTACGTCGTGCTCTTTTGCCATTCGGCGCATGTTCAGAATGGCATAGCGCATGCGTCCCAGTGCGGTGTTGATGCTTACGTTTGTGGTGTCGGCAATCTCTTTAAACGACATGTCTTGATAGAAGCGCATAAACACTACCTCGCGTTGCGAGGCAGGCAAGAGGTTCATCATGCGACGCACATCGGTCATTACCTGGTCGTAGACATATTGATTCTCAATATTGCCTACCATCAGGTCGTTGCTGCCAATGTTTGACAGGTCATTGGTATCGTTACACTCAACAATATGTTCGGTGCTATGGTCGCGATACCAGTCCATGATGATGTTATGGGCAATGCGCATTACCCATGCCGAGAACTTTCCTGAGGTGGTATATTTGCCTTGCTGTAGGCGTGATATCACCTTCATGAAGGTTTCTTGGAAAATGTCGTTTGCTGTTTCTTGATTGCGTACAACAAAAACGATATATGAAAATATCTTCGATTGGTTGCGTGATAGCAACAAGTCGAAAGCTTTGTTATTGCCGTCGATATACAGCATGGCCAACTCTTCGTCGGTCATCTCTTCACGTATTCT
>CAKQFW010000345.1 GCA_934230965.1 uncultured Prevotella sp. | reverse complement strand
GCATGGTGTTTAACCTGTATAAACTGCCGTATTAAAAGATAAAACAACAAGCGGCCAAACGAAGACAAACGTAAAAAGAATATGTTTATAGCCCAAGAATTACGAAAGAAAAGCATTGCCGAATATCTGCTGTATATGTGGCAGATAGAAGACTTGATACGTGCCTACGGCTGTTCGCTCTCGCGCATCAAGGCCGAATATATCAGTCAGTTCAACTACTCTGACGAGCAGAAAGAAGACATGATTGACTGGTATGCCGACCTGATACGTATGCTGAACCAAGAAGGCAAACGCGAAAGCGGACACCTGCAGATAAACGAGGTAACGCTGATGGCCATGAACGACCTGCACAACCAACTGCTGCAGAGCACCAAGTTTCCGTTCTACACCTCTGAATATTATAAGGTGTTGCCTTTCATCGTAGAGCTGCGCAACAAGAGCGGAAAAGAAAAGAGCGAGGTTGAAACTTGCATGAACCTACTGTATGGTACCATGATGTTGCGCTTACAAAAGAAAGAGATAAGCCAAGAAACCACACATGCCGTAAAAGAAATAACAACGTTTATTGGCATGCTGAGCGACTATTATCTGAAAGATAAAACCGAAGGGTTAGAGTTTGACTAAGCCCCACTCTACAAGCGTTTTAAGGAATAAAATTATCACACACATACAACACACTCATTATATTTAATGAATCAGGAAATAGAAAGAAGACGAACATTTGCCATCATATCGCACCCTGACGCGGGTAAGACAACGCTGACAGAGAAGTTTTTGCTGTTCGGCGGACAGATACAGGTGGCTGGTGCTGTAAAGAACAACAAAATTAAGAAGACAGCCACATCCGACTGGATGGATATTGAAAAGCAACGTGGTATCTCGGTGTCGACCTCGGTAATGGAGTTTGACTATCAAGACTATAAGGTAAATATTCTTGACACGCCGGGCCACCAAGACTTCTGCGAAGACACGTTCCGCACACTGACGGCTGTCGACTCGGCCATCATCGTGGTTGACGGCGCTAAAGGTGTAGAGACACAAACGCGCAAACTGATGGAGGTGTGCCGTATGCGTAACACGCCCGTTATCATCTTCATTAATAAAATGGACCGCGAAGGTCGCGACCCCTTCGACTTGCTCGACGAGCTGGAAGAAGAATTGCACATCAAAGTGCGCCCCTTGTCATGGCCTATCAACATTGGAGCCAAGTTTAAGGGCGTATACAATATTTATGAGAACAAACTCGACCTGTTCAAACCCGACAAACAACGCGTGACCGAAAAGGTGGAGGTTGACATTGATAGCAGCGATCTGGAAAAGCACATCGGCGAGCAAGATGCTCAGCAGCTGCGCGACGACATTGAGCTGATTGATGGCGTATATCCTAAATTTGAGGTTGAAACTTATCGCTCGGCTGAGGTTGCACCAGTATTCTTTGGTTCAGCCTTGAACAACTTTGGTGTGCAAGAGCTTCTTAACTGCTTTGTACAGATAGCACCATCGCCCCGCCCCACCAAGGCCGAAGAGCGTATGGTAAGCCCCGAGGAGCCTAAGTTTACAGGCTTCATCTTCAAAATTACGGCCAATATCGACCCCAACCACCGCTCATGTATTGCCTTCTGCAAGGTGTGCAGCGGCAAGTTTGAACGTAACCACCCCTATCTGCATGTGCGTCTGGGCAAGACCGTGCGT
>CAKQFW010000344.1 GCA_934230965.1 uncultured Prevotella sp. | reverse complement strand
ATCGAAGGTGTAGCGGTGAAACGCCACGTGGGGCGCAGTGGTGAGCTCGGCCTTCACCTTGGCATCGGTGAGGTATACCGAGTAGTAGCCAGGCGTAGCAAACTCTTGTTTCTTG
The DNA here is from genome assembly GCA_934230965.1 of uncultured Prevotella sp. Classification (GTDB taxonomy): domain Bacteria; phylum Bacteroidota; class Bacteroidia; order Bacteroidales; family Bacteroidaceae; genus Prevotella. Next base: position 1,597 of record CAKQFW010000344.1, on the reverse strand, counting down.
CTGAAGCGTGAGCGGTAGCCATCCCACGAGCGGGTGCGCTGGCCTGTTGACGGCATGACAAGAATGTCGCCAAGGTCCATACAGCCAGTTCCGTTAAGATGATCTTGCGTGAAGCCCCAGATGATAGAGTCGCTGTAAACATACTCGGCACAGTAGCGCCAGCCCACGCCACCCGTTACAGGGCTGGTTTGTATCATGCCAAAGGGGCTGCAAGCGCCAGGAAAGGTGTGGCCGTTGTCAGCATTGCCCACAAAGGGGTCAACATACTTTGTATAGTCGGTGTTGTTGGCCTTCGCTGTGCCTTTGGCTTGCGTTGCAGCAAAGCCTTGCGTTGCAGCAAAGCCTTGCGTTGCAGCAAAACCTTGTGACGTAGCAAAGCCCAAGAAGCCCATTGCCAGAAAGGCGCAACGGTAGATAAAAGAAGATTTGTTCATCCTTTGATTAATTTATGTTAGCATTGATTGTTTTAATTACGTATGCAAAGTTACCGAAAACTATTAGTTTGGGCAAACCTCAGGAGAATAAATTCAATTTGTTGTAATGATAAACCCTCACAAATATCTAATAATAAGGGATAGATATAAAGAATAAAAACAATTTTATATTTCTTATCCCAATAACAAAAGAGGTGTTTACACAAAATATTTGTATATTTGCATAGAACATAACAAAACAATCTAAACGCGCACAATATGTCTAAAAAGAATATATTCAAGGGATATGATCAATTTTCAAAGTTTGTTAATATCATATACAAAAGACTCATTAGTGGCGAATGGGTTACGTACAAAGATGCATTACTCGATTTTCTGTCTCCGAAGGAAAAAGAGCAATTAGAAGAAGGTATGATTGCACAAAGCAAATGTACTGGCTACGGTGAACTTAAGAAGGCTTTTCCAGAGGTAATTGAAGAAATAAGAAAAGCCGTAGGCAATAATGAATGTATTGAAGAGCAAGGCAATAATAAAAACAAACAATATAGATATGTGGGGCAAGACAAAGACCCTCTTGTTGAACTGTATAGTGCAGTAGCTATTGATGACCTTAAAAAATATTGGGAGTTTTGCCAAGACTCAGCAGGCTTTTTCCCTACAGTATGGCTCGACTACTTCTTTAATAGCACGAAAGACTTATGGGAAATAAATCAGAAGAAAAAGCAAGGTGAAGAACTTTTAACATCAAGCATAGACAGAAATGTTGTTAATATTGAAATGCTACCCTTACTATATGAAGCGATTAAGAATAAATGGGTGTTGGCTATCAATTACAAACCTTTTGCTGAAGATGCCATGCAATTGATATTTCACCCTCAACATATACGTGAATATAATGGACGTTGGCATTTGTTCGGTTTGGCAGAGGGAAAGAAACAACAATGGTGTTTCGATATAGCCGTTGACAGAATACAAGGAGAACCTGTTAAGAAACCCAACATTAAATATCAATCAGCCCCTAAAAATTATTATAAAAACTTTTTTAAAGACAAAGTTGGAGTGAGCCAAATGGGAACTGGCGAAGCTGTTGATGTGCGCATACGTGCTCATAACAGAAATATGTTTAACCTAATATACACCAAACCTCTACATAGCAGCAAAAG
>CAKQFW010000343.1 GCA_934230965.1 uncultured Prevotella sp. | reverse complement strand
CCTCGAACAGTTCGGTGGGCACCTCTGGCATTAAGATGCCACGACATGTGCTTTGCAGACGGGCAGCATTTTCTTTCATACGGAAGACGCGCACCTTTCCGTCAGGACAGCGGTAAGCTTTTAAACCCTCAAAAGCCTCTTGACCGTAATGCAGACAAGTAGCTGCCATGTGGAGTTTCAAATACTCGTCAGAGCAAACTTCTATTTCTCCCCATTTTCCGTTGCGGTAATTACAACGTACATTGTAGTCGGTTGGCAAGTAGCCAAATGACAAATTAGACCAATCTAAGTCTTTCATAACATAAATCCTTTTATGATTAAATCTTATAAGTTGATGCAAAAGTAATAAGAATTTATCTGATTTGCAACTGTTTTTGTTAATATTTAATCAGAATGTCGTGCAAATAGATAGTTCTTTATCCTTTTGCTATTGATTATCGCTTAAAATGTTCTTAACATCTTGTTCTGTTTTATCTAATACGTCTTTGCACTGTTTTATTAGTTTTTGTGCTTTTTTTAGCTCAGAACTTAGATGGTCGATGTCCATTTCATCGTTTTCAAGTCGGCTTACGATTTCTTCTATTTCACGCAATGCCTCTTCATATTTAATAGTAGCCATAATGCTTTTTGTTTTTCTTATTTAATAATTGATGTTATCTTACCCTTATTTAGTTTTGTTATTATCTTGTCGCCCGCTTTCAAGGTAGAGGCGTCGCGTACCACTTTCCCGTCTGGTGTAGTGGTAATACTGTAGCCTCTTTTCAACATTAATTGAGGGTCGAGCGCCTTCATTCTGCCATCTAAACCGTTTAATATTAGTTCTTTTTTCTTTAATAGATGCGGAACGTGTATGTTGATTTTTTCATTCAACAAACGTAAATGGTCGTATGATTGCATTAAGATTGTTTGCGAGCAATACGACATTTTTTTGCTTAAGGCATTAACGTTTGCCTTCTGTCGAGTGATAGCTAACGTTGGGGTTGTTGTGAGCGATGTTGTCAAGTGTGTAAGGTGTAGCTTCTGATATTCAATCATTTGCATTGCCTTTATACGTATAGTTCTGCATGCAGCATCAATCCGATTTTGGGTGTTGACAATATTGTCAATAAGAAATGCCGCTGCTGCCGTTGGTGTTTTAACACTTAAGTATGAAACAATGTCAATAATGCTCTCGTCACGATTATGACCAATGCCTGTAATAATGGGAAGGGGAAAGTTGGCTACGTTTTCTGCCAAAGCCAATGTATCAAATCCTGTCAGGTCGCTTGTGGCACCGCCTCCACGAATAATCACTACGGCATCAAAATCTGTATCTTGTTTGTTTATTCTATTAAGTGCCTGAATGATGCTTTGTTCTGTTTTTTCGCCTTGCATAACGGCAGCAAACAATTCTGTTGAGAATTTAAAGCCGTAATTGTTATCAAGCAATTGATGGCAGAAATCATCGTATCCTGCTGCACCACTGCTTGAAATGACGGCAATACGTAAAGCAAAGGGTGAGAAGTGGAGCGACTTTTGTAAGTCGATGACTCCTTCATCTCGTAAGGTTTGCAGAATTTCTTGGCGTCGGCGTGCCAAATTGCCCATGGTATATTCGGCATTAATGTCGGTAATAATCCATGAGAAACCAAACGCTTCATGAAAGTTGGCATACACAAGAAGCAGCAATTTCATGCCTTTGACGATGGGTTGTTGTGCCACACGTTCAAAGCGAGCGCGAATGATGCTCCATTTGTTTGCCCAGCATTT
>CAKQFW010000342.1 GCA_934230965.1 uncultured Prevotella sp. | reverse complement strand
ATCATTGTCTGCGGTATTAATTTAAGTTCGTGGTCAATGCCAGCAAGATGCTTTGTAACATTCAACAACAAGGCCGCACTACAACCCAACAACTCACTTGAATGAGCAGTAATAATTGTACCATCTTCCAGTTCAATAGCCGACGATGTATGACCAGTTGTCTTAAGGCTTTCTTTGGCAGCCACCGTCGTGCGACGGAAGTCGGTATTGATTTTCGACTGGCTCAGCAACAATCTTATTTTACTAATCTCGCTCTCGTTGCAGGCACCACGAGCCATCTTATTTGTAGCATCATAATAACGACGAATTATTTCGTTTTTTGATGCTTCGCAGCACACAGCATCATCGCTGATACAGAAACCTACCATATTAACCCCCATATCTGTAGGCGATTTGTAAGGATTGCTTCCATAGATGCCTTCAAACAAAGCATTGAGCACGGGGAAAATCTCAATGTCACGGTTATAGTTCACCGCAATTTTATTATATGCCTCCAGATGGAAGGGGTCTATCATGTTCACATCATTCAAATCGGCTGTGGCAGCTTCGTAGGCAACATTTACAGGATGTTTAAGTGGAAGGTTCCACACTGGGAAAGTTTCAAACTTAGCGTACCCAGCACGAACGCCACGTTTGTGCTCATTATATAACTGACTAAGACATACGGCCATTTTACCACTTCCTGGTCCTGGTGCTGTAACAATTACTAATGGGCGACTTGTCTCAACATAATCGTTCTTACCGAATCCCTCATCCGATGCTATACGCTGCACATCATGGGGGTATCCCTCTATAAGATAATGATAATAAGTTTTTATACCATCACGTTCAAGACGCTGACGGAAAGCACAGGCTGCAGGCTGACCATTAAAATGAGTAATTACAACTGAGCCCACCATAAAGCCGCGATTCTGAAATTCGCCACGCAAACGTAAAACATCCTCGTCATAAGTAATACCAAGATCAGCACGAGTTTTGTTCTTCTCTATGTCGGCAGCGCTAATGACAATTATTATTTCAATGCTGTCACTCAATTTCTGAAACATGCGCAACTTGCTATCAGGCAAAAAGCCAGGTAACACACGACTAGCATGATGGTCATCAAACAACTTGCCGCCTAATTCAAGGTACAGCTTTCCGTCAAATTGCGAGATACGCTCCTTAATGTGCTCCGATTGTATCTTCTGATACTTCTCGTTATCAAATCCTATCTTCATATTATTTATCTATCGCTTCGCTATGTCATCGCCACACGAAACGCCAATCATTATTATCCGATTGCAAAATTACAAAAAAAAATCGAAATCTTATCGACGTAGCTTACCAAAACGATAGCCCATACCCAACATTAAATGACGCGGAGAACGAAAATCATTAAGCGTATAACCAATATGCGCAAACACCCGACGCGACATATTTATCTTTAAAGCAAGTACTTCATACAGTCCTTTAAAATCTGACGTACGGTTTACGACATTCATACCAACGCCAAGATTGATTGTAAAATAGGGCATAACAAACTCTGTGCGAGCCGATAATCCCATTGCCATTTGCTTGTTAGTATTAGGTCTTTCGACATCGTCAGATTCATACGGAGGATCACCAATGACATGAAGGTTTGCTCCCTCATCATAAACGCCATCAACAGAGAGGCCCACATTCAACCAATGATTAACATTATACATAGGATTAATATTAAATCCTACTACGCCAAACGTACCTGGTAAAGCAAAAGCACCACCTTCCTGAC
>CAKQFW010000341.1 GCA_934230965.1 uncultured Prevotella sp. | reverse complement strand
ACATCTACCATCCGCACATTATATTTTGCGCTGAGCCACAAGCCCTTTTCTTTCAATATTTGTTCCATCATATAGTGGGCTTGTCCTGTGGTGGTGCCAAAGGTTATTACGTGATAAATAAAATTGTGGTTTGCGCCGTTCAAGTTGAGCTGCTGCATAAACCGCTTTACGATATCAGGAAGCCCCCAAAAATATACGGGCGTAACAAATCCTATGCGTTCGTTGGCCGACAATGAAAACGAGCAATCGCCACGGTTCAAACTATCGGTCATCGAGACACACACCTCGCCAGTGGCCTGTGCCAAGCGGTGTGCTACATGTTGGCTGTTTCCTGTACCTGAAAAGAAAAATATCATTTTGTTTTATCTAAGTTTTGTGCGTCATTGGCATGCTGATCGTTCATGCTTAGGCAAGCGGCAAAGCCGAACAACGAGTTATTTCTGAATAAACCAGTTCGCCCGCTACCCGTTCTGATTTCATCACATATATTTTATCTACCATTATCGACATTTTTTCTACCTCAACATCGGTTACGATAGGCTTAGGATGCTGCACCAAAGAGATGTGTGGGAAGAACGCCAACGTGCTATACTGAATGTCGTGGGCTGAAAGCCGCTGGCGCAACTGGTGTGCAAGCATTGTAACCGCCTGGCACGCCTCTACCCCACACCATATCACGCCCGCTTTTGTAGGAAACGTGCCCAGTGTGCTCAGCGTCAGCGTGAAAGGCCGAAACGCCACCTCGCTCACGGCCTTACATATCTCGGGCAAGTTGTAGCGTTCGCCTATAAAAGCAAGCGTCAGGTGTAGGTTTCTGTACGAGCAATAGTTGCCCTTCACGCCCTTGGCTTTCAGCGCATTTTGCACGCCTACCAGCGCCTGTTTAAAGGCATCGTTAAAACGTATTGCTATAAATATGCGAGCCATGTAGTAAGCTTTTTCCTATTTGATGATAATCATTATTTTTGATACAAATATGCCCCTTCACGGTTTAAGCGTGAAGAGCTATTTTACAAAAGTAATGATAAAGCACGCATGAGCCATAAAACTTATTGTTAAACTATGCAAACGCTATTTTTTGTATAAACCAATAAAAATGGCTACCTTTGCATTACATTAACAACCAATAACGCAATGTTTATATTATTATAAGAGATGAAGAAAATAGCTATTCCTACACGTGACGAGATGGTAGACGACCACTTCGGACACTGTGCTTATTACACCGTAGTAACGCTCGACGCCCAAAACCAAGTGATAAACCGCGAACGCTTAGCATCGCCCGAAGGTTGCGGCTGCAAGTCGAATATCGCCTCAGTGATGCAAGAGATGGGCATCAGCCTCATGCTGGCAGGCAATATGGGCATGGGAGCCTATAACAAGCTCAACGCTCACGGCATCAGCGTGATAAGAGGCTGTCATGGCAAGGTAGAAGATGTATTGAAAGCCTATCAGTGTGGCAACCTTACCGACTCGCTTGAAGCCTGCGACCATCACGACTGCGACCATCACCACGACGAGCAGCCCAACCATCAGCACGACGAGCAGCCCGCGTTTGTGGTTCCTTCGCTTAAGAAATAAAAGCTTTGATTGTAAAATTGCTCTTAAAACTTTTCTTAATGACAAGATGACAAGATGACAAGATGACAATGAAAGTGAAAAGTGAAAAATTAGTAGGACGAGGGTCTCCGTGCCCCGTCCTCCAACAACCAAAAAGAGTATCTAAAAAGTAGGACGAGGGTCTCCGTGCCCCGTCCTCCC
>CAKQFW010000340.1 GCA_934230965.1 uncultured Prevotella sp. | reverse complement strand
TGGAGCTGCTCGAGGTTGTTGAAGTTGAATGCAGGGATAGCATAACCACCCTTGATGGCTCTTGCGAACATATCACGTGTGTTCACCAAGCCTAATTCTTTGTAGTTTACCATAATTTTGTTATACTAATATAAAACAATTATCTCAATGTGTAATGGGCGTTTGCCCTTTACCGCTGCAAAGATAATAATTTAATTTGGTATAGCATACATGCCCAGCGCCTTTTTTTTACCCTTTAGGGTAGCTGAAAATAAAAAACGCAAAAAGGCTACACATGTAGGGGCGTTGTGCTTGCCCGCCACCATGTGTAGCCTTTTATGTTTATTGTATGTTTTGTTGCTGCTTACAGTGTGTCGATAACGGCGCAGATGTCAGCAAAGATGCGGTTGAGCTCGCCCAGACCTTCGATGTGGTGATGGATGCCTTCCTTCTTGTACCACTCGATAAGCGGAGCTGTTTGGTTGTGATATACGTCAAGACGCTTCTTGATGGTCTCGGCGTTGTCGTCAGAACGTCCGCTCTCTTGTCCGCGCTTGATGAGGCGCTTCATCAGTTCATCCTCAGGCACGTCAAGCTCAATCATGGCGGCTACCTTGTGTCCGCGCTCGGCCAACATAGCCTTCAGAGCCTCGGCTTGAGGAATGGTGCGGGGGAAACCGTCGAAGATGACGCCCTTGTGCTCCTTGCCAAAGCTATCATAAACGCTGGCCAGGATGTTTACCATCAGTTCGTCGGGAATGAGCTGTCCGTTATCAATAAAACCTTTAGCGGTCTTGCCCAGCTCAGTGCCATTCTTTATTTCAGCACGCAGCACATCGCCTGTAGAGATGTGATTGAAGCCGTACTTCTCAATCATCAAATCGCTTTGGGTGCCCTTGCCTGAACCCGGGGCACCGAAAATAACAATATTTTTCATCTTTTTACCTTAAAATGTATATAAAATCTTTCCTATTTCGTTTCCATAATACCCCACAGGGTCAAGCTCACGATTGGCCCTGACTGGGGTTGATAGACAACCTATTGTGTTAATGGGGGTGTTAGTCTTCGTCGTCTTCGGTCAACGTGTAGATGTCGCGCAAGTTGCGACCCTGCTGATCATAGTCGAGACCGTATCCCAGGATGAAGTCGTTGGGAATTTCCATGGCCACATATTCGATGTGCAGAGGTATGCTGAGGCGTTCGGGCTTCAGTAGCAGTGTGCATATTTCTACCGATGCGGGGTTGTGCTTGTTCAGCGTGTCGAGCATGCGCTGCATGGTGAGGCCAGACTCTACAATATCTTCTACCACAATGATGTGGCGGTTTGTAATGTCGGTGGTGAGGCCCAGTACCTCGGTTACCTTACCCGTGGTAGAGGTGCCAGCATACGACTCTAACTTAACGAACGATATTTCGCACGGAATGTTAATCATACGCATAAGGTCGGCGGCAAAGACAAACGAGCCGTTGAGCACAGCCAGTAACAGCGGGTTCTTGTCGGCCATATCGTGGTTAATACGGTCGGCCACAGCCTTCACTTTCTTCAGAATTTCCTTTTCCGGAATAGAGGTTTTAAACTTCTTGTCCTTTATTTTAACGATACTCATCTGAGACGGTTTTTAATATTTGGCGCAAATTTACGAAAAAAAAGGTAAACTCGTATCTCTGAACCGCATAAAAGTGCCTTTAAGTAGGTGTTCAAAATTAATTTAAATGGATTTATGCCATATTTTGGTCTGTATGTTCAGCTCCGAAGAGGGAGTGTAGCGGGCTACACGACCGATGAGAG
>CAKQFW010000339.1 GCA_934230965.1 uncultured Prevotella sp. | reverse complement strand
GTGCGGGGGAGGGGCTGTTGATGGTTGAAGTGTTGGGTGCTGGAGGACGGGGCGCGGAGACCACCGTCCTACTTGTAGGGTGCATCCGTTTAGTAAAAGTCTTAATGCCGTGTGAAGTGTTTTAGGAAAAGAATTAAAACTGTGTGAAGTGTTTCAGAAAAAGTGGGCGTAAGGCGTGTGAAAGCAAGGGAAAAGTGGTGTGAAAACAAGGGAAAAGTGAGGTAGAAACAATCGAAAAGTAGCGTAAAACCCATGAAAAATTGTCTCGTAACGGTCGATGCGCATGTTCATAACGGTCGATGCGCGTGTTCATAACGGTCGATACGCATGTTCATAACGGTCGTTACGCGTGTTCATAACGACCGTTACGAGACAAATTTTTCATGGGTTTTAGCCAATTATCTGCAGTGTTTTATAAAACAAAAGGCTGCTTTTGAGCCTAAAGTAGCCTTGCTTTTACGGTGCTAAATGCTTGTGTGAACGTGTGTTATGCCACGACCGCTTATGATAGATGCTATATTCTTGATGCAATATGTTTGCGGTATAGCTTCATGTGCGTGTCAGACAGCACCTTGCTGATGCGGTTGATGCGCTGTTGAGGCGTAGCTGCTGGGTCGTCGGCCTCGTTATCCTCGGTCAGGCGTAAGGTGCCTTCACCTGTTACGGGCAGATACTCGTCCCAGTAAACGGGCACGTCGTGCCAATCGCCATCGCCTCCCAGTTTTGATATGTAGCTTACATGTTCTTCGCAATAGTGTCCGTGGGCATATACGGTTATAAGTTTTTCGCCATCAACGGTGGGACCCTCTTCGGTTTTCAGTATGCAGTCGGTTACGCACGATGGGTCTTGAAAATATTTTTGCCCCCAGTGGTTGGCCTGTGCTTCGTGTTCCCAGAAACAACTTTCTTGTTTCATCTCACGCCCATAGATATCTTCTTTTGGCCTTATTTGCTGATACATAGGCACGCAGAGCAAGGGCGCAAAAGTGAAGTAGATGGCGCGAAAGAAGTTGGCGTTCATGCTATAAAAGTCTTTTTCGGCACGGGCATAGTCGTAGTCGTCAAACTGTCGTGGGTTCATATCAAGGTTTACCGATTGTATATGTTCGGCCACGATAGTGTTGATCATATGGTCTTTTATAAAGTCGAAGTCATCGCCATAGGCAGCCCACTTGTCTTTCAGCAGCTTTAGCATGTTTTCTTGTGCCAGGGGCGTGAAGAGCAAGGCAAACTGCTGGTTGCTGTTTCGGTCGCTGGTGTTGAAGGCCACCTCAAACGCTTCGTTCGTCATCATGGCATAGTCGCTATTGTCGAGGTCGCGCGCCTTGCGCTTCAACTTAAACTTCTGCCACTTGTAGGAGAGCGACCCCTCACGATTGGCCAGCCCACTGCTCTCGCGATAAAAGGTGAGGTCGGGGGCGGCGGTGTTGCCATAAAACAGGCGGGTGCGCTCATAATATTCGGGGTAGGGGGCGGTTACGCTGGCGTGAAGCGTCTCGCTGTGTTCTACGGCGTGCTCTTTGCCATCGCTGTCGGTCTCGTATGTAGTCCAGTATATGGTTTTTGAGCCATAGTAGGTCTTGGTGCCCATCTCCATCTTGCGTGTGCGGCATAGCACAAAGGGGTTGCCATTGATGAGGCCCGTGTTGGCGTAAATAACTGACCGCTCTTCGTTAAAGTCGTCGTCCCAGCCGTACCGCTCTTTCAGGTCGGCCAGGCGTTGCGAGGTGAAGTAGGGGTCGAACTCAATCTTGGGCACCGTGGCTGTTATCATG
>CAKQFW010000338.1 GCA_934230965.1 uncultured Prevotella sp. | reverse complement strand
GATTGACCTCTACCTCTGTTTGATGGTCTTTGTCGATACTGTCGAAAAGTTCTTGTAAGAAAGATTCGGATACGACAACGGGCAAGACGAAATTGTTTAACTCGTTGTTCTTATGAATATCGGCAAAGAAACTGCTGATAACCACACGGAAACCATATCCTGCAATGGCCCAAGCAGCATGCTCACGTGAAGAGCCTGAGCCAAAATTCTTACCTGCTACCAATATTACGCCGCTATATGAAGGATCGTTAAGCACAAAATCTTTCTTCAAAGAGCCATCGGCATTGTAGCGCCAATCGCGAAAGAGGTTCTCGCCCATACCTTTTTTATCAGTAGCCTTTAAAAAACGAGCGGGTATTATTTGGTCAGTGTCTACATTCTCTAAAGGCAAAGGGATGCATGTGCTTGTTATAATGTTAAATTTCTGTTTCATTGTTGATGTCTTGTAACGTTGATGTTTGTTTATAACGTTTATATTATATAACGTATAGAGAATTACATAAATTCACGTGGGTCGGTAACGACACCTGTAATCGCTGCTGCTGCAGCTACGTAAGGGCTTGCCAAGAGGGTACGAGCCCCAGGACCTTGTCGGCCTTCAAAGTTTCGGTTACTTGTGCTTACGCTATATTTTCCAGCAGGTATCTTATCGTCGTTCATAGCAAGACAGGCAGAACAACCTGGTTGACGAATGGCAAAACCTGCTTCTTCGAGCACCTTGTCTAAGTGCTCTTCACGAATTTGCTTGTCAACAGCCCAACTGCCTGGAACCAGCCAAGCTACTACGTTATTAGCTTTATGATGCCCCTTTACAATAGATGCAAAAGCACGGAAATCTTCAATACGACCATTGGTACATGCTCCTAAGAAGACATAGTCGATGGCATGGCCCAGCAACTTCTCACCAGGTTTGAAGCCCATATAATTTAAACTCTTCTCAAACGAAGCACGTCCGGCTTCATCAATATCATCAAGTGTAGGGATGCTTTCTGTAATGCCTATGCCCATACCAGGATTGGTACCATAGGTAATACGTGGCTCTATATCTTCAGCATCAAAGGTTAACTCTTTATCAAAAACAGCATCGTCGCCACTCTTTAGCGTTTTCCAATAAGCCACTGCTTTATCCCATTCTTCACCCTTAGGGGCGAATTCTCGACCTTTGATGTATTCAAAGGTAGTTTCGTCAGGAGCGACAAAGCCACCACGAGCACCCATCTCGATGGAGAGGTTACACAATGTAAGTCGGCCTTCCATCGTCATATCGCGTACCACATCACCAGCATACTCAACAAAATAGCCTGTTGCGCCACTGGTGGTAAGCTGCGACATAAGATATAGAGCAACATCCTTAGCTACTACTCCCTTCTTTAATTTACCGTCAATATTGATACGCATCGATTTGGGCTTCTGCTGTAGTATGCACTCTGAGGCCATGACCATTTCAACCTCTGATGTACCTATACCAAAAGCGATGGCACCAACAGCGCCATGAGTAGAGGTATGCGAATCGCCACAAACAATTGTCATACCTGGAAGCGACAAACCTTTTTCTGGTCCTACAACATGAATAATGCCATTGTCTTTCGATAGCATACCATAATGTGTAAGTCCAAACTCTTTGCAATTAGCAGCCAATGTATCAACTTGTTTTTTTGAAACAGGATCGGCAATGGGCTTATCCTGATCGTGTGTAGGGGTATTATGGTCTGGCATGCAATAAATATGGTCTGGACGGAAACACTTCAATCCACGATTACGAAGACCATCAAAAGCCTGAGG
>CAKQFW010000337.1 GCA_934230965.1 uncultured Prevotella sp. | reverse complement strand
ACTGTTCACCGTGCCTATCGGCGATCTTGCAGCTATTGAAAGCATGCAAGACGTAAAACTCATCGGACACATCACACGTCCTGAATTAGGCATGGCACTCATCGCACGAGATGGATCAGAATTTGAGCTCAAAGCACAAGGATGGAATCCATTGGCTGACAACAAATAAAAGGGCATTATTCTTCTCATCGCTTTATAAAAGAAATATATAAAAACACAAAAGAATAGAACAAATGGAAAAAGCAATTATCAATAGCTACGACGAGTTTGCTGCATTACTGGGTAAAAACATCGGCATCTCTGACTGGGTTGAATTAAACCAAGAGCGTATCAACATGTTTGCCGATGCCACACTTGACCACCAGTGGATACACGTAGACCAGGAGCGTGCTAAAGCAGAAAGCCCCTATAAGCAAACCATTGCACATGGTTATCTTACCTTATCTATGTTACCATACATGTGGAACCAAATTATTGAGGTTAAGAACCTGAAGATGATGGTTAACTATGGTATGGACAAAATGAAATTCGGAACACCAGTATTGTCAGGACAGAGCATACGATTGGTAGCCGACCTTCATAGCATTGAAAACTTACGTGGTGTAACAAAGGTGCAAATTAAGTTTGCTATTGAAATAAAAGACTGCCCCAAAAAGGCACTCACTGGCATTGCCACTTTCCTCTATTATTTTGAATAATAACATAAATCTCCTCTTGCCTGAAGCTATACTTAGGCAAAAGGAGATTTTTATATAAGAACAGGCCATACATAAGACAGCGGATTAGAAAGCGTTAAAAGCACTTAAAAAGATGAAGAGCCGACCTCAAAACCGCTAAAAGATGTGGATAAATAAAAAGTTTTTAGTAATTTAGCCCCGCGAAAGAAACATCAAATTCAAGAGAAATGCCTACTCATAATTTTGTGACTATTGCAGACTTGAATAAGGACGAGATTATGCACCTTATTCAAATGGCTGCCGAATTTGAAAAACATCCCAACCGTGAATTGCTTAAAGGTAAGATTGTGGCTACACTTTTCTTTGAACCTTCAACACGTACACGACTTAGTTTTGAAACAGCAGCTAACAGGCTCGGTGCTAAAGTCATCGGCTTCAGCGACGCCAAAGCATCAAGCGTATCAAAAGGCGAAACGCTAAAAGACACTATTCTTATGGTGTCGAACTATGCCGACGTCATCGCCATGCGACATTACATTGAGGGTGCTGCACAATATGCATGTGAAGTGGCCCCTATACCTATTATCAATGCGGGCGATGGTGCACACATGCACCCCTCACAGTGTTTGCTTGATCTCTACTCTATATACAAGACACAAGGCACACTTGAGAACCTGAATATTTATCTTGTTGGCGACCTGAAATACGGTCGTACTGTACACTCGCTTATCACCGCTATGCGACACTTTAACCCCACCTTCCACTTCATCGCGCCAAAAGAGTTGTCTATGCCCAACGAGTATAAGCTGTACTGTAAAGAACACGGCATTAAATATTTTGAACACACAGCCTTCAATGAAAATGTGATTGCCGACGCTGACATACTTTACATGACACGTGTGCAGAAAGAGCGCTTCTCAGACCTGATGGAGTATGAACGTGTGAAGAATGTTTATATCTTAAAGCGCGACATGCTGAAGAATGCAAAGGATAACATGAAAATTATGCACCCACTACCTCGCGTAAACGAAATTGCCTACGATGTAGACGACGATCCACACGCCTATTATATTCAGCAAGCTCAAAACGGACTGTATGCCCGTCAGGCCATCTTCTGCCATGTGTTGGGAATCTCACTTGATCAGATTGTTAACGAC
>CAKQFW010000336.1 GCA_934230965.1 uncultured Prevotella sp. | reverse complement strand
GTGGAACGGTCGATGCGCGTGTTCATATCGACCGTTATGAACATGTGGAACGGTCGTTACGAGACAATTTTTCAATGGTTTTTGCCCGATTTTTCTGCCCTTACTACCCAATTCTTACCCTGATATTGCCCAATTCTTACCTTGATATTGCCCGATTATCTGCTTGCTATTGTTTCTTTGGGGCATGGAAGCATAACCTACCTGTGCGCAATAGTAACGTGATAATATCTCATCTTGATTGCAGTCAGAGCGGAAGCGGTATATAGAGAAAGGTGGAAAACTCGGATGCAAGATAGGTTCTGTAAAAACAGAAGAACTGATAAAGGCCGAATGGAGGTTATAAGTTTGCAGCGCAAGGGATATTTCGTTAGAGACGTGGTAAAGTTGAGTGGCAAGAGTGTGAGTACGGTGCAACGATGAAAAGTAGGCTTAATTTTGCGAGTGAGTAATTTTCATCAAGTTGCTAAATAAACGTAAATTTCACCGCGTTTATGCGTAATTGTGATGTGTTATCATTACCTTTACATTCAAATTAGTATCAGAATATGGTAAATAAAGAATTAAACAGGCTAAAGGTTGTTCTTGCAGAAAAGAAGAAAACGAATAAATGGCTTGGTGAGCAATTGGGAAAGGACAAAACAACCATATCAAAATGGTGTACAAATACTTGTCAACCAGATTTGGGCAATCTTATGAAGATAGCCAAACTACTTGAAGTAGAAGTGACTGACCTTCTCAGGCAAGATAATATAGACTGATAAAATGACAACAGACAATAAAAACAACAAACTCTCAATAGGGAGTGGTGATTATGCCGAAATACTGCGACACGCTGTCGCAGTAATTCGGCATACAGAGAAAGTGCTACGCAGCGTTGCACTTTTGCCGTGGTCATATAATATGCTTCTGTTAAGCAGGAGAATTGTGAACACGCGTGTTCACAAAATATAATTTGCTCGCCATTGGCGAGCAAATTGCAAATGGCAACTCTTCTAAAAGATAAATTACAGAAAGTCCTTGCTGATGAGATAAAGGCATTTAGTGAGGAGAAAGAAATATGAATCTAAATATATAAATATTCAGAAAATGAACCAACATATATCTATATCGGATATACTGGATAAATTATGCAAATTGCTGAATATTAATATATATGATCATTTTCGTGGTGTCACGAAAATGGTCGCATATGGCAGCGAATCTAAGCGTTTAGCAAATGTATAATAGTGGCTTACGTGCTAAAAGCACTATCTTTGCATACAATAATAAGTAACAATACGTTTAAGGTCACAAATTGCGACCTTAAAAATAGTAACAATATGGCAAAGAAATTTGAAATACGAAATAGTACGGCAGAGTTCCTGACTTTCGTGGCAGAAGGTAAGGAACAAGGCATACAAGTGTTATATAAAGACGAAACGGTATGGGCTACGCAGAAAGCTATGGCCGTGCTCTTTGACTGCTCTACAGACAATATCGGATTGCATCTGAAGAACATCTTCAAGAGCGGAGAACTTGTTGAAGATTCAGTTACCGAGAAAAACTCGGCAACTGCTGCAGATGGCAAGAACTACATGACAAAGTTCTATAATCTTGACGCAATCATCTCTGTGGGCTATCGTGTCAACTCTATCCGTGCCACACAGTTCCGCCAATGGTGTACCTATGTTATCCGGCAGTTCTCTTTGCGTGGCTATATCATAGACAAGAAGCGCATGGAGAATGGTTCGTTCATAGGTGAGGACTATTTTGAGCATTTGCTGGCAGAGATACGTGAGATTAGATTGAGTGAACGAAGATTTTACCAAAAGCTCACGGATATATATGCTACAGCTGTTGACTACAATAAGGATGCACCTA
>CAKQFW010000335.1 GCA_934230965.1 uncultured Prevotella sp. | reverse complement strand
ATGGAAGAGCTGGTGCTACGTATTGAGGCCATCTTGCGCCGCGTGCGTGGTAAGAAGAACAAGGAGAGCTCGGTTTACAACATCGGTCGCTTCGTGTTCGACACCCAGAAGCAGTTGCTCACCATTGGCGACAAGCAAACCAAGCTTACCACCAAGGAAAACGAGTTGCTGGCCTTGCTTTGCAGCCATGCTAACGAAATTCTGCAGCGCGACTTCGCTCTGAAGACCATCTGGATTGACGACAACTACTTCAATGCTCGCTCTATGGATGTGTATATCACCAAGCTGCGCAAGCACTTGAAAGACGACGACCAGATTGAGATTATTAATATTCACGGTAAGGGTTACAAGCTTATCACTCCCGACGAAGAGTAAGCTAATACTTAATTCCGCCGTATAACACAAGGGCCACAACAGCCCTCGCCTCTGTTCCTTTTCACCACAACTGTGGCAGCAATAACAGTGGGCGAGGGGTGTTGTGGCCCTTTTTTGCTCCTATAAACACTGTTCATATTGTCCTCATTTTTTGAGGGCAAGGTGATGGCGTTGTAAAAGGCATCAAATTACAATCTGAAAGCCTTGATTTCAGGTTGCGAAACCAAGGGTTTTACAGCCTAAAACCAAGGGTTTCGCAGCCTGAAACCAAGGGTTTTGCAAATCAGAGGTATCAACTCTGAAAACTGTAAGCAATCGTTTCTGCTTTGCTTACAGTTGGTGTTGTTTTTAACTAATTTTGCTTACAATCGCGTTTCTGCTTTTTTCTATTCTAGAGTCATGCAGAAAAGAACGAGTGTTCATATTTTCCTTTTTTGAAGATTGTATGTGGTTAATAAAGTGTAGCATTTTGTTGTGTAAAGCTTCATCATTCTTATGCCTAAAACACAGCCCTCGTTAGGTGTAAAACCAGCGTTTGTTTAAGCCGCTCGTTGGCTTTTCTCTTTGCCGTAATTCGTTAGTAACGCTGTGGTAGTCAAATTTTTTTATGCCTTCTTTGGTAGTGAGGCATATTTTCGCTATCTTTGCACGAAATTATAAAAATATAAATACATTATTATATATGTCGAAGAAGTTTGTCGAACACAACGGTCTTAACCTGACCGAAGTGAATAGAGAGGTATTAGCAGCGTGGGAGAAGAACGACGTCTTCCACAAATCGGTAGACGAACGGGAGGGATGCCCCCAGTTCGTGTTCTTTGAAGGTCCTCCTTCAGCCAATGGTCATCCCGGTATTCACCATGTGTTGGCACGTAGCATTAAAGATACTTTCAACCGTTATAAGACGATGAAAGGTTTTCAGGTTCATCGTAAGGCTGGCTGGGATACCCACGGTCTGCCCGTTGAGCTTGGCGTAGAGAAGGAACTCGGCATTACGAAGAAAGACATCGATAATAAGGCTTCGGAAAAGTATATTTCTACTGAAGAATATAACCACAAGTGTCGCGAAAACGTAATGATGTTTACGGCCGAATGGCGTAAACTGACTGAGGAGATGGGCTACTTTGTAGACCTTGATCATCCCTACATTACCTACGATAACAAATATATCGAGACCCTGTGGTGGCTCTTGAAGCAGCTGTATAACAAGCACTTGCTGTATAAGGGTTACACCATTCAGCCCTATTCGCCAGGTGCAGGCACAGGTCTTAGCTCGCACGAGCTAAATCAGCCAGGTTGCTACCGCGATGTGAAAGACCTCACCGCTACGGTGCAGTTCTTGATTAAGGACCCGAAGGCCGAATGGACACGCTGGGGTAAGCCTTACTTCATTGCTTGGACCACTACCCCCTGGACCTTGCCTTCAAACGTGGCACTGTGCGTGGGCCCCAATATCGACTATGTAGCCGTAGAGACTTATAATCTG
>CAKQFW010000334.1 GCA_934230965.1 uncultured Prevotella sp. | reverse complement strand
ATGCATTAATATTGACCTACGTCAATGATCTAACGCACTACTAATCAGTATTTAACACTTGTTTGCTATTCGCTTCTTCTATGCTATTCGCTTCCTTTTTGCCTTTTGCTTCTTCTTTGCTATTCGCTTCTTCTCAGCCTTTCGCCATTATCACACGCTAACCGATAGTGTTTCTCTCAATCAGCACTACGGCGTATGCCGAGATGCCCTCTTCGCGACCTGTGAAGCCGAGGCGTTCGGTGGTAGTGGCTTTTATTGAGATATCGTCTTCGTCGATGCCCATCACCTCGGCCAGACACGCCTTCATGCTGGGCACGTGTGGGTTTATCTTAGGGCGTTCGGCGCAGATGGTAGCGTCGATGTTGCCTATGTGGTAGCCCTTAGTGGCGATGAGGTCGACGGTTTTCTTCAGCAATATCTTGCTGTCAATGTCGAGGGTGTCGGCTGATGTGTCGGGAAAGTGGTAGCCTATGTCGCGCATATTGGCGGCGCCCAGGAGGGCATCGCAAATGGCGTGAATGAGCACATCGGCGTCGCTGTGGCCTAACAATCCTAAGGTGTGCGGTATCTTGATGCCGCCCAACCACAAGTCTCTTCCTTCCACCAGTCGGTGTACGTCATATCCCAGTCCTGTACGAATTTTCATAATGTGGGGCTTTTCTTATCTTCTTCTAAACAAATCTTTAATACCATCCATATCAAAGCTGAGCGAGAAGCGCAGCGTTTGGTCCAGCGGGTTGCTCTTGGCCGTGGCAATAACGTAGCCAGCATCGAGCGAGAAAACGCTCATCTTGAAGCCCGCGCCCACGGTAAAGTATTTGCGGTTACCTTTGTTTTCCGACTCGTGGTGGTATCCGGCACGCAGCGCAAACTTGTCGTGGTAGATATATTCGGCACCCACGCTCCACTGTACCTCCTGCAGCTCTTCTTTAAAGCCACCGGGGGCATCGCCAAAGCTCTTAAAGATGCCGCTGATGGATGATACGTCATAATAATCTTTCTGCACACGCTCTTGGTAGGCTTCGGTGCTCTCGCCCTCGTTTTGTTTGGGGTAGGTGGGCACCAGCAGCTTGTTCGCGTCGGCAGCGATGGTAAAGCGGTTGTATTCGTCGATGGGCACCATGAGCGATGCACCCAGACGCATGTTGGTGGGGATAAATTCAGAGTTGTTATCGCCGCCAAACGAAATCTTACTACCAATGTTTGAGATGTTCAAACCCAAGCCCAACTGACATTCGCGCTGTCCGATGTTCAGATAGTTTTGATAGTAGCACGACAGGTCGGCAGCGAAGGCCGAGCCTGGCGCCGTGTCAGAGGTGAAGTCGTAGGTCAGGTCAGAGTAGATCCAACGCACGGCGGCACCCAGCGAGAAGTTTTCGCTCAGCATCAGCGAGTAGGCCACATCAAACGACATTTCATAGGGATTGATGTTGAGGTACTCGTCGTCAGACATCTGCACCTCGCCCAAAGAGAAGTAGCGTAACGATGCCGACACCGCCGAGTAGTCGCCTATGCGGTAGTAGCCAGCCACATAAGCCAGGTCGATGTCGTTTACCAGTTGTCGCAGCCACGGTGTATAGTTGATGGAAACGCCAGCACGCGAGATATTAAACGGATACTTGGCGGGGTTCCAGTATTGCGACACCACGTCGGGGTCGGTGGCGGCGCCCACGTCGCCCATACCTGCCGAGCGTGCGTCGGGGGCGATGCTTTGCGAGGTCACCGATGTTGTGACGGGATTAAAAAAATTATCTTTCTGTGCCATGGCGGGCAGCGCGATGGCTGCCAGCATCAGCATCATAATGTGTTTGATGTATGCTTTCATTCTGCTTCAATTTGCTTTATAGATAACGCTATGTGGTGCGTTTTAT
>CAKQFW010000333.1 GCA_934230965.1 uncultured Prevotella sp. | reverse complement strand
CCTTTGATAAGTATGGGTAGCAGCTTGTCTACTTGTCAACTTGTTTACTGACAGCAAGTTGAAAACTTGCGAAACTTCAGTAGTTTACTTCACGATACATTTCTTGCCATTCACGATATACATGCCAGCGGGCAGACCTGTGGTGTCGGTGCCGTGGCCCACAAACTGGCCGTTCATATTGTATATGCCCTTTGCGGCCTTGCCCACGGGCTCCTGTTCGCCAAAGTCGATGATGGTATTAATATCGGTGGTGGTGCCGTCGGCCACACCGTCAAGATACAGGCGCATACCCTTCACCAGTGTTCCGCCCGTGGGCTTAAACCAGCAGCTAAAGCCGCGCAAGCCACGCGCACGTGTGGTAGAGCAGTATAGGTTGCCTTGGTCGAAGAAGAAGCAGCCCTTCAGGTCGTCGCGCTCAGGAATAATCTTGCGATCGTTAAAGGTAAAGCGGCCATAGGTTTCCGACGCTTCATCCAAATCTTGCGTTGCCGATACAGCGAAGGTGCGCGCGTAGGTGCCATGCGCCGTCATGGTTCCGTTGCCCGTCACGCTATACATCTGCTTCGTGGTCCATTTTTCTGTATCAATGTTGCTTAGGTCGTTCACATTAATATCATCTTCAGTGGTAGCCAGTGTCACGTTTGGTATATCAATATGGTTATCGTCTATCACCACGATATGCGACTTGCTAGCGCCATTGGTCTCAGTCAGCAATGCTTTGTAGGCTGGCGACCCATTCTTCACAAAAGGTTTAGTGGGGAAGATAATGTAGGGCACGTGCGCCTCCAGCACCACATCAGTAGGCTGTTTTTCATCCATATTAATCGATGCAAACTGTATTTCGTCGCTGGTCAATGCCGACAGTTTGGCCAATTTAGCATTGGCACCGAAAGCCTGACGAAACTGGTCGCACGTAAGGCTGATGGGCAGCACAAACGAGTTCCACTTATCACGCGTAAACGTTTTCTTCAGGTGCGCCACCTTGTTTCGATAGTTGTTCGAACAGGAAACCAGATACTCCATATCGGCGCGCTCTTCATCTAAAATAAGGTCTTCGTCAATCTCCTTGCTGGCATATAGCAGTCGGAAGTCGTCTATCACCGTCCATTCGCCCGCTTGGGCTTCGGTATCAGAGGCGTTGTCGCCAACAATCACGCCAAAGCGTATATAGCTACATTCGCCTGGCGCGAGTTCAGGCACCTGCACCAGCACACTGTTAATATATTTATGCGAACTATAGAAGCACTTGCCCGCATAGTCCATATTCTGTTCTTTAACATGCAGTTCTTCCTTCTCGGCTTCCGACATATACGATGTCTGGCTAAGCACCGTTTGATGCAATGTGCGGGGCACCTCGATATAATTGTTATCAAAGCGCACAGCAAACAGCTTTGCCTTGGGTGTGTTTGAAAAGCCCTTACACTCGATAACATACGATCCGCCTTTCGTCACCTTCACATCTTGGTATATAGCACCACGCATGCTCTTAGCATCGGCACAGAAATATTTGGCCATGTGGCGCATATAATCGTCTTGTGAGGTAAATTTGCGTCCGTTAAAGGTGTACGATTTAGGGCCCGAAAAGTTATTTCCACTATCATAGTCATCCGAGCTGGCTTTAGGTTCACGGTTATATGCCTTCTCCAGTCCGAAGCGCAACCCACCTTCTGTTCGTTTTCCAAAGAAAACCGTATTCCACTGACCGATATGCTTATTTCCTCTTGAGAAGCCTGGGCACAACAGTTTGAACGAGAGGTCGAGCGAGCTGGTCATGTTATCCGAATTCAGTTTCTGTAAGTTCAGTATCTGCTCCATCGTAAACACACGCCACTGGTCATAACCCTGCAATCCATTTTTATTGATGTCCTTATCC
>CAKQFW010000332.1 GCA_934230965.1 uncultured Prevotella sp. | reverse complement strand
ACTTGAAGGGGGCATCCGTTTAGATAAAAATAAATACTCGCAATAAGATATTATTAAATTAAGAAAAACACAACAATATTATCTGAGCCAGTATTGTTAGGAAATAACTGTAAACAACAGAAAACAACAAAGGGACAACTAAAACAACCTTTTATCGCCGTGACAGAGCTCGTATAAAAGCATGATTCAGCACGTTAGGCTTAACGAAAAGATTGTTATAGTTGTCCCTATATTGTTATAGTTGTCTCTACATTGTTATAGTGGTTTAGCAATTCTTACTTCACCCCCAGCTCGGCAATGCCCACTTGGTCGTTATCAACAATCATGCGGTCGGCTTTAAGCTTGAGATAACGCGTGGTGGTGGCGGGGAAGGTGATGGTTTGCAGCACAGGGTTGTTCTGAATGTTTGAGAACTCGCCCGAACGCAACACATGCTCGCCTGTGCCATCGGCATTGCAAGTGGCAATGGTGTAGCTGTGTATGAGGCCATGACGGGTTTCGCTGGCGTCGGGCTGATACATCAGTGTGGTGAGTTGGGTGTCGCGACCAAGGTCGATGATGATCTCGTGCTTATCGGTGAAGAGCACGGTAGAGGGGTCGCGGTCTACCACCTTGGTGAGTTGGGCCTCGTCGAAGCCTACCAGGGTGAAAGGTTTCGACTTGATAGCATCGGCCGAAGGGCTCCAGGTAAGTTGTGCATCGGCACCACCATCATAAACGCCAATGTTGTTCATACAAATAGGGCCACGGGCATCGAGGATGCGCACACGGATGCCTTTTGACGAAACCGTGCTGAAACGCAACAGGCGCTTGTAGCCAATGGTTGTGGTTTCTTCGCCCTGCTCTACGGCCGTCCATTTGCCATTGGGCAGAAGATATTCAACCGCAAACTTTTTCACGCGCTGACCCAACGGTATATACTCTTGCAGCATGATGCGGTTCATGGTTTGCGGACGTTTAAAGGTGAAGGTGATGTCGGCCGTGGTTACGCCATCGCTTGTTGCCCAATAGGTGTCCCAAGAGTTGTCGGTCAGGGCATTTGCAGAGAATTGCTTGCCACGCTCGTTACTCACTTTGGGCTTCTTGCCAGCCACGAGATTATTGCTAAGCTCGCGAGTGATGAGTTTGTGGAAGTTGACAGCATTGGCCGAGTCGACGGGATGGATAAGGCCATCGCGATCGACAGGGAAGTTGAGCAGCAACGTGGCATTGTGGCCTACGCTGCGGTAGTAGAGGTCGGCGAGCTGTTCGGGCGACTTCACCTTGCCATCTTCTTCGGGGTGATAGAACCAGCCCGGACGTATTGACACGTCACACTCGGCAGGCGTCCACTGGTCGCCATCGGGATAACCATATTGCAGTTCGGGATAATTGGGATAACCCGGATAAACGCGACCTTTAGGAAGGAACGACCAGTTAGTTTCGCCAGCAAAACCTTTCTCGTTACCCACCCATCGACAGCCAGGGCCACCATCGCTAAACACTACAGCATTGGGCTGTATGCTGTCGAGTATCTGGTAGATGCGCGGATAGTTATAATAGGTCTTGCGGTCGATGGTGCGCTTATCGCGAGCACCGCCATAGTAGCCATCGCCACCATTGGCACCATCAAACCATACCTCAAACACCGGACCATAGTGTGTAAGGAGGTCGCGTAGCTGGGCATAGAAATAGTTGAGATAGGTGGGGGTGCCATAGTCGGCACGAGAGCGATCCCACGGAGAGAGATATACCGCAAACTTGAGGCCATGTTTCTTACAAGCCTCTGACAACTCTTTCACCACGTTGCCCTTGCCATCGCGCCAGGGCGAATGGCTCACGTTGTAATCGTTGCCAGCAGAAGGCCATAAGCAGAAACCGTCGTGGTGCTTGGCGGTAAGGATAACACCCTTCATACCCGCTGCTACAA
>CAKQFW010000331.1 GCA_934230965.1 uncultured Prevotella sp. | reverse complement strand
TGGGTGAAAATGTGTAGCTTTGCAGTATGATTTATCCAAGCAACGTTGACAACAAGATACAGTTTAGCGAAATACGCTCTTTATTGAAGGGTTATTGTCTTTGCCAGCTCGGTAAAGATAAAGTAGACGAGATGGCGTTTAGTGGCGATGTAGAAAAAATAGGAACTATGTTGCGGCAGACACGTGAGTTTCGTCATCTTCAGGAAGAGAGTGATGATTTTCCTTTACAATATTTCTTTGATATGCGTGCCTCTATTAAGCGTATTCGCTTAGAGGGTACACATCTTGAAGAAAATGAGATTTTTGATTTACGCCGCTCTTTAGAGACCATTGCGGGTATAGTGCGCTTTCTTAATCGTGGTACAGATGAAGGTGAATATGATTACCCCACGCTGCATAAACTTACAGAAGGTGTGTTAACTTTTCCCGAGATTTTGCGTCGTATAGACCAAATCCTTGATAAGTACGGAAAAGTAAAAGACACAGCATCGCCAGCACTGTCTGATATCCGTCTTCAGCTTCGTAAAGCCGAGGGTAGTGTTTCTCGTACTTTGTATAGTATATTAAAAGCAGCCCAAAGCGAAGGGTTGGTTGATAAGGATGTCTCACCTACGGTGCGTGATGGCCGTTTGGTAGTGCCTATAGCTCCTGGCTTAAAGCGTAAGATAAAAGGTATCGTGCATGACGAGTCGGCTACAGGAAAAACTGTTTTTGTTGAACCTACTGAGGTAGTAGAGGCGAATAACCGAATTCGTGAACTTGAGGCAGAAGAAAAGCGCGAGATTGTGCGTATACTTGCAGAGTTCACTGTTCTTGTACGTCCTTGTGTTAATGATATTATATTTGCCTATCAATTACTTGCTGAGGTTGATTTTATTCGTGCACGAGCCGAATTAGCATTGCTTACAGGTGGTATTGAACCAGAGATACAGTCATCGCCAATTATCGATTGGATATCGGCACGTCACCCATTGTTGTGGTTGGCGCTGAAAAAACAAGATAAGCCTATCGTCCCGCTGGATATTACCCTTACGCGCAATCATCATATACTTATTATTTCGGGGCCTAATGCAGGTGGAAAGTCGGTGTGCTTGAAGACCGTAGGTTTGCTGCAATATATGCTCCAGTGTGGTCTTTCTGTACCGATGAGCGAGCGTTCAAAGGTGGGCGTTTTCCAAAATCTGATGATTGATATTGGCGATGAGCAGAGCATAGAGAACGATCTCTCTACCTATTCGTCGCATTTGCTTAATATGAAGAATATGATGCGACAATCAAACAATCGTACATTGTTGCTCATCGATGAGTTTGGTACGGGAACCGAGCCTCAAATAGGAGGTGCCATGGCCGAAGCTGTGCTTAATCAGTTTGTAAAGAAAGAAGCATGGGGAGTCATAACCACTCACTATCAGAACCTTAAACATTATGCCGACTCGCATGATGGCATTGCTAATGGCGCAATGCTTTACGATCGGCACGAAATGCGTCCGCTCTTCCAGCTTGCCATTGGTCAGCCTGGTAGCTCGTTTGCAGTAGAGATAGCCCGTAAAACGGGCATACCAGAGGAGGTGATAAAAGAGGCAAGTGAAATGGTGGGCTCTGATTATATACAGAGTGATAAATATCTGCAAGACATTGTGCGCGATAAGCGTTATTGGGAAAACAAACGCCAAAACGTGCACCAGCGTGAGAAAGAACTTGAACGCACAGTGGCTCGATATGAAAAAGAGATTGCTGAACTTGAGCAGAGCCGAAAAGAAATCTTACGTAAGGCCAAAGAGCAAGCTGAAGAATTGTTGAAAGAAAGCAATAAAAAGATTGAGAACGCTATTCGTGAAATACGTGAGAGTCAGTCTGAAAAAGAAGATACAAAGAAAATTCGTGAAGAACTAAACGAGTTCAAGGTAGGA
>CAKQFW010000330.1 GCA_934230965.1 uncultured Prevotella sp. | reverse complement strand
CTCGGCCAAGTACTGAGACGAATACCGCCAAAGGCTTTGCTGAAACGCAGCAAAGTATATAACGAATTGGTTTATAACGGCTCAGATAATATTGTTGTGCTTAGATTATCTCACAATATTTTGCCCCACAACATAGCCCATGCTCCATGCGGCTTGCAGGTTGAAGCCGCCAATGATGGCGATACGTAGGGTGGGGTTAGGTTGCGTGTTCATATTTAGAATAACGTTTTTCTTTAGAAGTTGCAGCACAGACGAAGGGTTAGCACCGTGTAGTGGCCCTCGTCGTTATTGATATATTGAAATGATGGCTGAAGCGCTATATGGGCGTTCAGTTGTCGGCGCCATGTCAGTTCTGCCGAGTATTCGGTGCCTTGCTGATAACGAGCATACTGCCCTGAAAGTCCTACCGCGTCGTTGCTATCAGTGTAGGCGCAGCCCATTTCGGCATAACGATAGCAAGCGCTCTCGCTACACGTGTTTTCTGAGTATTGCGCCATGCACGCCACGCTCTTTTCGCCTTGCGTCCACACAGGTTGCTCGGCATACAGCCACCAGGCACAGGTGGTGTGCTTTATGGCCTCGCTGGCAGGCGCCAGGGCACCCTCTTCGTCTACCTTATATTGGCGTGTGTGAAGGGTGAGGCCCGCAAAGTAGTGGGCATTACGATAGGCATATTCCAGCTGCGATATGTTAAAGATGCCGTCTTGCTTGGGGTTCAGCCCAAATGGGTTGTCGTTATGTTTCCAGCCGTTATAGCCCATGCCATTGTATATACTGTTTTTAAAGGTCCAGCCGCCACGCGTTATGTCAAAATATAGCGTCAGCCCCGAGAAGGGATAGTTGGCTATGGGGTAGTTGTCGGCAATGGTGGGAAAGATGCCGCACGAACTGTTTGTGAAGAGATCCGTGATGTCGGAGGTAAAGAAATCTTCGTTCACATTTCTTACGCCCACAAAGGCATGTCCCCATGTCCAGTTGTGCATATAGCCCAGCACGGCAATGGCGGCCAGCATGTTGTCGGCCTCGATGTTTGAAAACGTCTGCCAGTCGTTGGCAATCGCATCGTTAGTTTTTGCCAGATGTAGGGTGGCGGCCTCAAACGCTCCTTTGCCATGAGCAATAGGCAGCCGGAGGTTAAGCCTCAACTGGTTCAGCCAGTTGACTTTGTTACTCATGTTCCACTGACCCTCGCTAATGTATTGTCCGCTAAATGTTTGGGCCGTGCATAGGCATGAGGACACACTGAGCATGAGGAATGAGATGTTTCGTTTCAACATATTCATAATGTTATTTCAGTCGTGATAATGTTATTGTAGTGGCGCACAAGCTCATGCAATTCGTTTGCAAAGTTACTGAAAAATAATGAATATCGGGTTAGAGAGTTATTAGAACGGTATTAGAAAAGCGTTAGAACTCCAGAATTGTTGTATTGAGCCCCTGGCTCGTTGTATTATTTTTTTAAAACGTTAAAGACGTTAACAGCCTGTTTGGTTTTGAAGAAAAGGTGTAAATTTGCAATGAGCTATACCAGGATGATAGCGATAAGAATATTATAAACTAAAACAAGAGAAAAATGATTAGATTAAACGTTTTCTTTGAAGTGAAAGCAGATGCGCAGGTAGACGAGCTGAAGGCTTTGTGCAAAGAGTTGGTAGAAAAGTCGTTGACCGATGATGGCAACATTGCTTACGACTATTTTGTTAGCGGCACCCGTCAGGGCGTGATGATGATTTGCGAAACGTGGCAGAACGAAGAGGTGCTGAAGGCTCACATGGCATCGGCCCACTTCACCACACTGGTTCCGAAAATTGAGGCGCTGACCAAGAACGGATTGAAGTTAGAGCAGTTTAATTTCTAACAGAATATTTAAACCAACACGGCTTTTTCTCTAAGCCCTCAAAGTAGGATGGGGCCTCTGTG
>CAKQFW010000329.1 GCA_934230965.1 uncultured Prevotella sp. | reverse complement strand
GCTGGTTGGGACTGCTCTTACCTTGATAAGGTGATGTCATAAAGTAATGCGTCGGCCCTGCGGTCGATACGAGACAAATTTCTCAAGGGTTTCGCCCGATTTTTCCAAGGCTTTTGACCAAAACAACCGCTGCATTAACATAACAATTCCATAGGTTTTATGGCGAATATTCAGCAACCAAGAGGGTATCTTCAAGTAGGACGGTGGTCTCCGTGCCCCGTCCTCCCGACATTAGTAATGGAACAATAAATATGTGAGGTTCTCTATTTAGAATTATTGGGGTGCTGGAGGACGTGGCACGGAGGCCACCGTCCTACTTTGAGGGCGCATCCGTTTCGATAAAAATAAATACTCGTAATAATGTATTACTGAAGTTTTGCAAGTTTTCAACTTGCTGCCAGTAAACGAGTCATCAAGTAGACAAGCTGCTAACCATATTTATCAAAGTTGTTATAATGAGTCTGAGTTGTAAAAGCAAACAGCTTGTTAACTTGTCAACTTGTTCGCTCGGCTTTGCAGCTTGCCTAAGCATGAACTATCAGCATGCCAAAGGCATGCGAAACTAAAATTATATAATAAAAGGACAACATGAACAACGTTGTTTTCTTACATAATTTATGTATGAAAATGTTGTTCTTGTTGTCCTTTTGTTGTTCAACGTTGTTGTGTTTCTGTTCTACACAACCTTTTGTTATATGGGTTTGGCTTTTACCAAACTATTGTTTGTTACAGTATCGGTTTGGTCTTTACCAATCCACCTACTTATTCTTTTATCTTCATAATGTCGGCCACGATGCCTTCAATATATTTGCACAGGATGCCGATGCCGCGCTCGTTTGAGCCACCTTTAGGTATGATAATGTCGGCATACTGCTTGGTGGGCTCGATAAACTCGTCGTGCATGGGCTTCAGCACGTTGCGGTATTTGGTGATGAGCATATCGAGCGGATGGGCACGCTCGGCAATGTCGCGCTCGATAACACGCAAGAGGCGCTCGTCGGGTTCGGCATCAACAAAGATTTTAAGATCCATAAGATCGCGCAGCTTCTTGTCATACAGCGCCATAATGCCTTCGACAATGATGACATCGTGGGGCTCAACGTGCACCGTCTCTTTCTGGCGAGTGCAGGTAATGTATGAATAGGTGGGCTGCTCGATGGTATGACCCTGGCGCAACTCTTCAATTTGATGGGCAAACAAGGGCCACTCGAAAGCGTCGGGATGGTCGAAGTTGGTTTTCTTGCGCTCTTCGGGATCCATGTCCCACTGTGCTTTATAATATGAGTCTTGCGGAATAACGGCCACCGTGTTCTCGGGCAGCGCCTCCACTATTTTTCTTACCACGGTGGTCTTGCCCGACCCCGTTCCTCCGGCAATGCCGATAATGGTTACATTATGTTTCTTCATATTGCGTGTGGTGTATTCTTGTTATTTTCGTTTCGCAGGCGTCTTAGCCATGAAATATCGCTGCAAAAAGCGGTGCATAGTATTCGGCTTTCTGCTCTACCTTCATGGGGTAGGCTCTCGAACTGCTGGGCATGCGCCAAAGGTGTAGCTCGCGCCCCTCAAACAGAAAGGTTACGGCGCTGCCCATTACGGGCGCCTGCGTTATGTTGAAGCACTGGCACAGCACGTCGGTGGCCTTTTGTCCTGTGGTGACGATGTGGCTGAGGGCAGGCAGATGGCGCACCATAGCTTTTAGGTCGGTGGGCTCTACCACCTCCAGATCTTTGTCTGATGCCGTGTTCTTCAGCCTACGCACGGCACAAGCGGTGTCGTACAACCCTATCTTTTGCTGGTTGAGAAAGGCAACGATGGCATCGAGGTAGAAGGTTTTGTGCGCGGTGTCGACAAAGTGTCGCTTGTCGGCAAAGAAGCAAAGGCCGAAGATGCGCCACATATCATTGGTAAAGTTGGGGTAATAGAAGC
>CAKQFW010000328.1 GCA_934230965.1 uncultured Prevotella sp. | reverse complement strand
GCTGGTATGGCAAGCGCCAACATATGAGCGAGCTACCTGTTGAAGGCAACGGACAAATCACGGTGAAAGACCATGCTACCCAAAAGGTTATTTATCGCAACTCGTTCTCAACACTTTTTCAAGAATGGCTTACCTACGATGAAGCACAAACCACACAGCGGGCCTTTCAAAATGTGTTTCTTGTGCCGATGCCCAAAGACACAGTTGACATTACCGTAGATTTAAGAAACAACCGACGCGAGATAATGTGTACCTTTACCCACACAGTGGTTCCAACCGACATTCTTATCAAGCATATTGGTTTCAGCAACGTAACGCCCTATACCACATTGCTTCAGGCGGCCGATACTACACGCTGTATACATATCGCGTTCTTAGCCGAAGGTTATACTGAAGCGGAGATGCCCGTCTTTATAAAAGACGCACAAACGGCCACCAATGCTCTCTTTGCCCACGAGCCGTTCAAAAGCATGAAAGATAGGTTTAACATTGTTGCTGTTAAAGCGCCATCGGCCGAAAGCGGCACGAGCGAGCCCTCACGTGGCATTTGGCGCCACACAGCCCTAAACAGTCATTTCGACACGTTCTACAGCGACCGATATCTCACAACGCTCAATCTGAACGATATGCACGATTGGCTGGCAGGAACACCCTACGAGCACATTATCGTGTTGGTAAACACAGACAATTATGGAGGTGGCGGCATTTTAAATTCATACAACTTGTCAATGACACATCACCCACAATACTGCCCTGTAGTAGTGCATGAGTTTGGACACAGTTTTGCTGGCTTGGCCGACGAATATGCCTATGAGCAAGAACCCATACCTATGTATCCGCACGATGTAGAACCTTGGGAACCCAACATCACGACGCTGCACAATTTTAAAGGCAAATGGGAAGACATGATTGCCAAAGGCACACCCACACCTACGCCTTGCACTAAGAAAAACGAAACTCGTATAGGCGTATATGAAGGCGCAGGATATAGCTTGAAAGGGGTATACCGAGGCATGCAAGATTGCCGTATGCGCACCAACAGCAATCCTAATTTCTGCCCCGTCTGCCAGCGAGCCATACAACGTATCATCGACTTCTATACACGATGAAGCAACATTATAATATAAACATACTTCTTTGTGCAATATTATTATGGTGTATACCCATAAAGCCACTGTTGGCCACCCCTACCACAACATCTGACGACAAGGAGAAGCTGGAACGAGCCATTCAATATTTTCAAAGCGGAAAATTTCATGAGGCCCTGCTTCTGTTTACGCCATTAAGTAAGAAGTACACACTAAGCAAACGCACCATTGCCTACATGGGTGTATGCTGCTATTACGAAGCCGACTACGAGATGGCAACCAGTTGCTTTGCGCAATCAGCCAAAGAGATAGAATACTTTGCGCCACAAGAACGAGCGGTTTACTATTTTTGCAAAGCCGAAAGCATGTTACAGTTAAAACAATATGCTGATGCAGTGTCGGCATACGAGATGTTTACCACCGTGTGTCATCCTAACGAAAAGGCCGAAGCTTATTTTAAGATGGCAACATGCTATATAGCATACGAACAATGGCAACAAGCCCTTTTCTTTCTTGTTAGCGCACAAGACTGCAATAAAGTATATCCCACATTCAGTAATAAAAAAGCACAAAAAGCAAACGATATGATAAAAGAGTGTCATAACAAATTAAATGATGGCACAACTTTTGCTAATTAAATATTATTATATTACCATAATAGATAGGTTACAAGGATAAAAGAATGACAAATAAATTTTCACCCAAAGTATCAGAAATATTGGACTGCAGCAGACAAGAAGCCCAAAAGCTGGCTTGTGGTGCCATAACCCCAGAATTAATTCTTTTGGGTCTCCTCGGCGACGATAACAATGCGTTATCGCCCCTATTCCACGAGAAGAACATTCTTGCAGACGATATTCGTGCCGAACTGGTTAAACATATACAAGAGCATTTCTCGCAAAC
>CAKQFW010000327.1 GCA_934230965.1 uncultured Prevotella sp. | reverse complement strand
GTGGAGCGGCATGCTGGTTGAAGGCTACTCGATATATGTAGAGGCCAGTTGCACGGTGAGATTTAAAGACAGCAAATTCATCGACCTAAAGCTTACGCGTGTGCGCTTCTTGCAAAGTGTGAAGGAACAAAACATTGAACGCATCACAATAAACGTTAATCCGCTGCGACTGAGCAAGACAACGGTTGAAGACCTGAACACACTGATAAACGACAACCCTGGCGACACACAGCTATACATAAGCTTGCACCGCACCGACAACAAGGGCGACGTGCTGATGCGAAGCAGTAACAAGAACATAAACGTAACGCACGAAATAATAGAACTGATTGAAGATGACGAGGCGCTAAGCTATACCATCAACTAACAACACGCTGGGGGTCGGCCACAAAGCATCAGGCTTGGGCAGGCCCCCAGTGCTGTTATAAAGTGAAGAAAAGAGGAAATAAAACTTTTGAAAAAAGATTTAAAAACACTTTACCCAATAAAGAAAATCATAACAAAGGGATAAATATATCATTTTTTATGTTTAACTTTGCCATGCTTCAGTGGCTCATTATAACTGGCATTGGCTCAAAACAAATGATATTGGCTCATTATAAATGGCAATGATACTGAAAGCAATGACACAACAACAAATAAAAAACAAAATACAGAAAAAAGAAATGGAAGTAACAATTACATCTGAAAACTTTGAGACTTATAAGAATGGTGAGCTACCCTTGCTCGTTGATTTCTGGGCTACATGGTGTGGACCTTGCCGCACACTGAGCCCCATCCTCTCTGAACTGGCTGAAGAGTATGATGGCAAAATTGTTATCGGCAAATGCAATATTGAAGACGATGACGACCTGGCTGTGCAAAACGGCGTGATGACGTTGCCCACCATGATATTGTTTCAGAATGGCAAAGAGCCCGTAAAGAAAGTGGGAAGCATGCCTAAGAACAAGATTAAAGAATTTATTGACAGCGCACTGTAATTTGTAGCTGCAACAATATAATAAAGGCAGTAGATAAGAAACACTCAACAACTATAAACAACAAAAGGACAACAAGAACAACTTGTTTGATACGATAGTGTAAGAAAACAATGTTGTTTTTGTTGTCCTTTTGTTGTTTATGGTTGTCGTCTTGTTATATTTTTTGTTAAACGCCTCTCACATTATATCCCATAAATGCATTTCACATTATAGCCATATATGCCTTTCACATTATAGCCATAAATGCATTTCACATTATATCCCATTTACATTAAATGAGATGTCTACATTTAATGTTTGTATCAAAACTCGATGGTGCGAGTGCCATCAGGCTGTTCGGCTATATGAACCTCAACAGCATCTTCGGGAAGAAGCGTTTCTATCAATTCGGGCCACTCAATAAGGCAGAGTCCACCATTATAGAAATAGTCTTCATAGCCCATGTCATACACCTCGTCAAGCTTCTTGATGCGATAGAAATCGAAATGGTAGATGGGCGAACCATCGCCAGCAGTATATTCGTTAACAATGGCAAAGGTGGGCGATGTAATAACATCGTCAACACCCAACTCGGTACACAACGCCTTGATGAAGGTGGTTTTGCCTGCTCCCATCTTTCCGTAGAAGGCAAACACTCGGTTGCTTCCCATTGCAGCAACAAACTGTTTGGCGGCATCGTTGATGGCGTCTAATGATGAAATAGTTATCTTCATATTATCTTGCTTTTATTGTTTATCGTTTCGATTTCGGCGTAAGCGTTACCAATGGTATAAGCATTTCTTCCATCGAAATGCCACCATGCTGGAACGTGTCTTTATAATAAGACACATAATAATTATAATTGTTGGGATAAGCAAAGAAGGCATCGCCCGTGGCAAACACATAACTGGTACTGAGGTTGGGCGACGGCAACTGTGCCTGATGCGGGTTCTTAATGGTAAAGATGTCGCGCGACGAGCAGTTGAGGTTCTTGCCCAACTTATACCTAAGATTGGTATTGGTGTTGCGGTCGCCTACAATC
>CAKQFW010000326.1 GCA_934230965.1 uncultured Prevotella sp. | reverse complement strand
AGCACTCTGTCTGCTAATGGTTTAATGTTCATAATTTCTTTATTTTTTTAGTTGTTTGTATTTTCTTTTTCACTTTATACTTTACGAAAAGTATGCCAATGGTGGCATGTGACAGATTTGACATGACACAACTGAAAGTTTGTCAGCGACACTACTCTATCAACATTTCATAAACCAACCATTCTATTATATTTAATAAGGTGTAATAAAGACATTAAGTAGCAAGCCTCATTTCTGTATAAATATACAATAATAAGGTAAGAAGGGGAAAGGCATCAAATTACAGTCTGAAAGCATGGGTTTCACGTCGCAAACTCAAGCATATCACGGCCTGAAAGCATGGGTTTCAGGGCCTAAAACCCATGCTTTTGCAAACAAGAAGTATCAATTTTGAAAAGTGTAAGCAATACACCCATATTTTATTACGGTTTGCAAGTATTTTAACCTATATTATAATAATAGATGTAAAACAACATGATGTATAAATATTCACTTTTGTTCTAAAAAATGAATATTTATACAATGTTATACATAAACTTAACATTATTACAGCATAAAAAACAAGATAGGCACAACGATACTATATTTATTTTGGCTATAACCCTACATGGTTTTATATAAAAACACGACAAAATGATAATAATTACATGTTTTTTGTAGTTATTTAAGCACTTTCATAGTATTTTTATATGAAGAGTGCCCAATAACGACATGAACACGAAACAATTAAAGTAAACAGTTAGAAAAATGAACATCGAAGAACAAAACTTCAGCCACCTCATCAGACGGCACAAGACAACCATCTATTCGGTTTGTCTTATGTTTGCCAGCTGCCAAGACGAAGCTAACGATTTGATGCAAGAGGTGTTAATAAAGTTATGGAGCGGCCGCAGTAGTTTTAAAGAACATGGCGACGAACGCGGATGGGTATGGAGAGTGGCCATGAACACATGTATTACGCAAGACAAGCGACGCAAGCGAAGAAAAAAGATACAGGTGCCAATAGACCCTAACCTACTGACTGCCGCCACGCCCGACTCTCGTCAGATGCAACAACTACATGAACGTATTCGCAGCCTTGCGCCCTTCGACCGCGCCATTGTGTTGTTATGGTTAGAAGATTTATCGTATGAGGAGATTGGTAAAATAGTGGGCACTTCGGCTAAAAACATCTCCGTACGACTTGTGCGTATCAAAGAGCAGCTGAAAAAGATGTAAATGATTAATTATCAACATATAATTATAAAAACAAAGTATGAATAAAATTGAACTTAACACCGAACTCAATATGCTGAAGGCTCAAATGCAGATATTAAAACAGCATATTGGCAACTATGAGGTTGTTTCAAACGAAATCATTGAAGCCACCACAAAAGAGCAAGTAAAAAGCCTTATGGCTAAACGAGAATGGAATATTATAGGTTTTGTTATCGACATTATCATGGGTATCATATTTGTTTACGGAGGCGCTAAAGGGCTTTTTAGCATCACCTTTACAATTGTTACAGTGTTATGGTGCCTCTTTTGGGCAATAGTAAACGTTATACAATATAAAGATAATTTGCGCGACCAACTACTTAACGCTACCATCATTAATGCTGTAGAAAATATAACATTATTGAAGCGCCGAAACTATCAATTGGGTATTGGCACTGCAGTAACGACCCTTGTATGGATTGGCTTTTTACTGCATGAAATAGGGAAAGAATTATTTATAAACCCAAACGCTTGTATTGTAACAGGTATTATTTACATTGTAGTAATTAGTAGTGTTGCGACACGCTTTTGGCGCATAAACCAAACTACAAAGCAAATGCTTAAACAAATAGAACAATTAAAAGAGGTGCATAAAGAAGATGCATAAACACGATTGTATGCAAAGCCACTGCGCCGAGAATGACGAAGATGCGAAACAAAAAAAACTGTCTGTTAAAGAAAATAACTCGCTCTAAATTGGACTTTGATTGAAAATCAAGAAGTTGGGCGTTTGCCTATATTATATAGG
>CAKQFW010000325.1 GCA_934230965.1 uncultured Prevotella sp. | reverse complement strand
CAAACGGTAGCGGCCGGACCGCAACAGGTGGCTTTGCCCTCGCATGCGCGCGGTATATATATTATTAAGGTATGTGCAGGTGCACAACAGCAAACGGCAAAGATAATGGTACGATAAAGTGTGAGTAAGTAATGATAAGAATGGCAAGTGCGGGGCTGTAAAAGGCTCTTGTGCTTGCCATTTGCTATTTATTCACTATTTATACAAGCGTTTTGTAAGAATAATGTTTAAATATTCTATCAAAAATTTTTTATTTATTTTCTCATATTTACACTTTGTAATATTTTGCGCGTCCACAATTATCAATAGTAATGTTCTTTTGTGAAAAAGCCTTAAAAAGTATCGAATTGTAACTTCGACATTGCAAAAATAATATTTATTGCCTGCTGCTTTACGCTTTGACGCTTTTCTTTTAATTTTGCAGTCAGATAATATCGCTATCAGTCAAAAGGTGTAACATAATGATAGATTGCGGCGCTGAGACGGCGCAGAATGTTAATTATAACCTGATGGCTTTGCGTGGTGAAGGCTTTCTTCACTATAGCGATGGGTTATATTTTATTAAAAACAACTATGATGAATGAAAACTACCGAAAGAAGGCGGTGAACGTGAAGCTCATCTTTGCTGCCACAGCAATGGCTACGTTGGCCTTAAGTGCACATTCGCTTAAGGCATCGGCCGTTCCAGTAGACAACTTTATTACGCCCCCAGCCGTGCAACAACAGAAAACCACTGTTAACGGCACAGTTACCGATGCTGCGGGCGAACCCATCCTTGGCGCCAGCATCGTGGTGAAAGGTACCACCCGAGGCACGGTGAGCGATGCCGATGGCCACTTCACGCTCTCGGCCCCTCAGGGCACTACCCTTGAGGTGAGCTGCATAGGCTTTGAAAAGAAAACTATCAAGGTGCCTGCTTCGGGCAAGGTGAGCGTGATACTGAATGAAGACTCACGCTCACTGGGCGACGTGGTGGTAACGGCTATGGGTATTAAGAAAGAGCGTAAAGCGTTGGGCTATTCGGTAACCGACATGAAGGCCGACGAATTGATGAAGAATAAAAATACCAACGTCATTAACTCATTGGCTGGTAAGGTGCCAGGCGTAAACATCACACAGAGCAGTGGTGCCGCTGGTGCTGGCGCTAACATCGTTATTCGTGGTGCCAACTCAACAGCTGAGGGACGTTCAAACCAGCCGCTCTTTGTGGTTGATGGTATTATTTATGATAACTCTACCAGCGTGGTGGGCAACTCGGGCACCGATGGTATGACCCGTAACTCAACCACCTTCTCAAACCGTGTGATGGATATCAACCCCGAAGATATTGCTGACATATCAGTGCTGAAGGGTGCAGCCGCCGCCGCTCTGTATGGTTCGCGTGCTGCCGACGGTGCCATCATCATCACCACCAAGAAGGGTGCTGAAGGAAGCGTGAAGGTAGACTATTCGGGTAAGGTGAGCGCCTCGTTTGCTACCAAGCTGCCCGAAACACAGAAGCAGTTTGGTCGTGGCTCTTATTCAGACAATGGTGTGTTTAACGACCTGACCTACAGCTCATGGGGCAAAGCCTACGATGGCAGCGAAACACTGTATGATAACATTGGCAACTTCTTCCGCACGGGAGCCGTGTTTGATAACAACGTAAGCATTTCGGGTGGCTCAAAGAACCAGAGCTTCTTCCTCTCGCTCTCTAACTACGACCAGCAGGGCATTGTGCGCAAGACGGGCTACGACAAGACAACCGTGCGCTTCAACGGCGAACAGAAATATGGAAAGCTGACGGTCAGCGCCAACGTGACCTACTCGATCTCGAAGACCGACAAGACGCTCACCTCTAGCGGACTGTGGGGCAGCGGCGGCACAGGCACCATGACAGCGCTCTATGGCTGGCCCCTGCAGGAGGACATGTCCCACTATCTCAACGACGACGGCACCAAGTATCGTCTGTTCGACGGCGTGTGGGAGCTTGTCGAAGACAAGGAGAACCCCTACTGGATCATCAACAAGGACAAGATGTATGAC
>CAKQFW010000324.1 GCA_934230965.1 uncultured Prevotella sp. | reverse complement strand
CAAGAAGGCGTTTCTGTGCAAGCCAACGACATGTTAGCCCTTGACGAAAACGCGAACAACATTTTGCGCTTGGCTGTATTAGAAGCCCGCCTTCAACACACACAAGAGGTTGAGCCCGCACATCTTATCTTAGCCATACTGCACGACAACATGAATAATGGAGCTAAAGAGATACTAATGCATCACAATATTAACTACGAAGATGTGCTGAACAGTTTTCAGCACAAAACAAACATGCCCCAGAACGGGCTCGATTTTCCCGATGAAGATTATAGCGCCACACCCTCACAAGGCAATCACTCTACGTCGTCAGATACCAGCGACCCTACGCCTAAACAAGGGGCGACAGGCACACCCGTATTAGACAAGTTTTCGACCGACCTTACTCGTTTGGCTGGCGACGACGTGCTTGACCCAGTTGTAGGACGCGAAAAAGAGATAGAACGTGTGATTGAAATATTGTGCCGCAGAAAGAAGAACAACCCCATTCTTATTGGCGAACCTGGTGTAGGAAAGAGCGCCATCGTTGAGGGCTTGGCACAACTGATAGCCAAGAAACACGTATCGCCCATGCTGTTCAACAAGCGCATTGTAAGTTTGAATATGACAAACGTTGTGGCGGGCACCAAATATCGCGGACAGTTTGAAGAACGCATACAGGCTCTGCTGAAAGAAATTGAAGCCAACCCCGACATCATTGTATTCATTGACGAGATACACACCATTATCGGAGCAGGCAGTGCCCCTGGTTCAATGGATGCAGCCAATATTATGAAGCCAGCATTGTCGCGCGGCAAATTTCAATGTATAGGTGCCACTACACTCGACGAATATCGTAACAGCATAGAAAAAGATGGCGCCCTTGAACGTCGTTTCCAAAAAGTGACGGTCAACGCGACAAGCGAAAAAGAAACATTAGAAATTTTGCACAACATAAAGGATAGATACGAAGACTATCACCATGTGACATATACCGACGATGCTTTAAAGGCATGTGTCAAACTGACAGGACGCTACATTACCGAACGTTTCTTCCCCGACAAAGCCATCGATGCTATGGATGAAGTGGGTGCTAAAGTGCATCTGCGCCATGCCGATGTGCCTGAAAATATTCGCGAAAAAGAAAAAGAGATTGAAAACGTTAAGGCTCTGAAGAACGAAGCCGTAGGCAATCAAAACTATGAGCAAGCCGCCGCCTATCGCGATCAACAGACACATATGGAGGAAGAGCTGAAGAAAATGAACGAAGAATGGCTACACGCCGACAAGAGCACCCGAGAGAAGGTGAACGAAGAAGACGTGGCCGATGTAGTGTCAGTGATGAGCGGCATACCCGTTAAACGAGTAGCAGAAAAAGAAAGCACACGTCTGAAAAACATGCTTCCACAATTGAAAGATGTAGTTGTAGGACAAGACAATGCCATTGCGAAGGTGGTAAAAGCCATACAACGCAACCGTATTGGCCTGAAAGATCCTAACCGCCCCATTGGCGTGTTCATGTTTCTCGGACCAACGGGTGTAGGTAAAACCTATCTCACCAAAAAGATTGCAGAAACACTTTTTGGAACAGAAGACGCCCTTATACGCGTTGACATGAGCGAATATTCGGAAAAGTTTAACACCTCGCGCCTCATTGGTGCCCCTCCGGGATATGTAGGCTATGATGAGGGTGGGCAACTTACTGAAAAGGTGCGCCGTCATCCCTACTCTATCGTTCTGCTCGACGAGATTGAGAAAGCCCATAGCAGCGTATACAACTTATTGCTACAGGTGTTTGATGAGGGCCGACTGACTGACGGTAACGGACGTCTGGTTGATTTCCGTAACACCATTGTTATCATGACTTCAAACACAGGTACCAAGCAGCTCAAAGATTTCGGACGCGGCATTGGCTTTACAGCATCAGGCTTTACAGGCACCGACATTAATGAAAGCGACAAGGCCTACGCCCGCTCTATCATACAAAAGAGTTTAAGTCAGCAGTTTGCGCCCGAATTTCTCAACCGTTTGGACGATATCATCATGTTCGACCAGCTTGA
>CAKQFW010000323.1 GCA_934230965.1 uncultured Prevotella sp. | reverse complement strand
GTGCTATCTGCCAAGCGTTAGCACGGCTGCGCACCTCTTTATTGGTGAGCTGCTCAAAACCTTCAGTTATAGTAGCGTCAGATGTTTTGCCACACACTACGTTATAGTTGGCAGTGAGCTGCAAGTGGCTGAGCAGAGTAACACCAGCACCAAAGTTGAGGCTGAAGTTAGAGTTTTTCACGCTCCATGTTGAGCTTTCAGTAATCTTCTGGTCTTTGTCGCCTACGTTGAAACCAAACTGCGGACCTGCAAACAAGAAGATGTTGGCCATGCTGCTCAGTCCCCAGCCGTAACGCAAGTTGATGGGCACATTGATAGCCTGGCTACGCAATGTCTCTTTTGTTGTGTTGTCGCCCACCTTTATCTTAGCCTCGCGTTGGTCATACAAGGCCGATGCGTCGATTCCCAAACCTACCAGAGGCAATTGCACCTTGATGGTGGGGCCTACGAAGAAGCCTGTGCGGTTGCTGGCGTCGAGCACGCTGCTGTTGAGCGACATGTCGGTAACGTTGAAGCCACCCTTCAAACCAAACTTAATTTGTGCCGAAGCATTGTTGGCAGCCGTCATGGTGACGATCATTGCCAAAAGCATAAATAATTTTTTCATAGCTTTTCAATCTATTGATTTTAATTGTTCGTATTGTTTTACGCTTGTTTTCTCTCTTGTTCTTTTTCTCTCTTGCCAATAATTGTTTCCCCTCCAGCCAGTTTTCTTACGTCCAGCCAGATGCCCCCAATTAATGTCTTTCGCGTCGAACCGAAACACGCGCTTTGCTGCCCGACGAGCTTGACGACGATTTGCTGCGTGGCGCCTTCTTCACCTTTGTGGTAGCGGTGGTGTTGCGAGCCGATTTTGCCGAGCGTGTGCGCTTAGTTTTCTTCAGCTCCTTCTTGTCAAGCTTAGCAATGCTGTCAAGCGAGTCTTTACGTGCTTGGTCGCCCCAGATGTTCTTTTCAAAGGCTGCCAGTTCGCCCTCAATGCGCTTCTGCTCACGAGCCATGGCCGTGTCGGTGGGGCAGTATTGCGCTAGGGTTTTGCCCAGCATATTATTGGTTTTGTATATCTTGCCTTTATACTGGTTCTTGGTAAAGAAGTCGTCCATGCTCATGGTGGCGGCGTTGTTCAGGTTGCTCGTCATCACGGTTTGCTTGGTAAGGAAGGGTGCCAACTCGTCATACTTTATCCAGAACAGTGGGTATGAGGTGGCGGCATCGCCAAAGTCGTCTTCGCGTTTCATGATGGGGCAGAGGGCCAACACCTTGGTATGGAAGGTGGCCGAGCGCTGATCAAAGTAGGTGCTCTCCTTCAGATAATAGGCTGTAACCTCTTTTGATGGTATGTCGCTATCGTCAATGTGTATACCACGGTCGGTGCGTTCGTAGAAGATGTGATAGTTGTCGAGCAGCGACTTTAGGTTTACCTTAGCCGCATCGGTAAACACCTCGTTGCCGTCGAGACGATACTCGTAGGCATTGACCGAGCGGCGCATCACCAATTTAAAGATGTAGGTGAAGAGGTTCATCTGCGAGCCCACGGGTTCAACGGGGTAGTATAGTGCAGCGTTTTCGTCGCGTGTGATGTCTATCTCGCGGTATATGTCGCGTCGCCACACCACATCTTCGCTCATCGCTTCTTGTGTGGGGAACGATATCTGTGCGCGCGTGGTGAGCTGACTGCTCTGCTGCTTGGCAGCTTGCTGCTGTTGCTGACGTCGTGCGGCGGGCTGCGCCTGCATGATACCTGGCATCAAGCAGGCAGCGAGCAATATAGTGATAATGCGTTTCATTATATATTGTTTTTTTATTGTTTTCGCTTTTTCGGGGGTGGGTTATTTCACAATTACCTGCATACTGCCTGTGAGCTTGCGCGAGATACCGTCAGGACCTACAGCCGTGATGTTAGCAATGTAGAAGCGCTTGTTGCGTGAGAGCTTACGGAAGGTGTCGCGCTGGCGGTCAGAGAAGTGTGCCCCGTTCGATGCCATCGGAACGGCGTTGCCCATATTGTCGAAGAACACGGTCTCGAATCCCGTCACCCGGAACTGTATATCGAGTATGCCGTCGTCGATGGCGGCGTTGAGCGTGTTGATAGACAT
>CAKQFW010000322.1 GCA_934230965.1 uncultured Prevotella sp. | reverse complement strand
GCACAAGGCTGGGCAAGCGGTCGTATAAAACGGGAGCCGCCTTCTTCTTACTATCAAAGTTGGCGGGATCGGCCGTAAAGTTTTATGTGGTGTGCATGCTGCTTCAACGTTTTGTGCTCGATGCCGTGGGCATACCCTTCATTGTAAACGTTACGGTGATGGTGGCCCTCATCTGGCTATACACCCGCAAGGGAGGCATTAAAACACTGGTGTGGACCGACACGTTTCAAACCCTATGCATGTTTACAGCACTGGTGCTTATCATAGCCCATGTAATGCAGATGCTGGGCATGACGGCCAGCGAAGCCATCAGCACAGTATGGGCCGATAGCCATAGCCGCATCTTCGTGTTTGATGATTGGGTGTCGAAGCAAAACTTCTGGAAGCAGTTTATCAGCGGCATCTTCATTGTTATCGTGATGACAGGCCTTGACCAAGACATGATGCAGAAGAACCTTACCTGTAAGACGTTGCGCGAGGCACAAAAAGATATGTGCTGCTATGGCTTTGCCTTTGTGCCCGTAAACCTATTGTTCTTGTTCTTAGGCGTGCTGCTCATTTATCTGGCACAGCACACTGGCACACCGCTGCCCACCCGTGGCGACGAACTGATGCCTATGTTTGCTGCCACGGGCGTGCTGGGGCAAACGGTGGTGGTGCTATTTACCATTGGCGTGGTGGCGGCCTCGTTCTCCAGCGCCGACTCGGCCCTCACAGCCCTTACCACCTGCTTTTGTGTAGACATTTGCGCACAGAGCCACAACGAGCATTTGCGCAAACGTGCCCACCTGGGCATTGCCCTCGTGTTTGTGCTGTTTATCTTAGGCTTTAAGGTGGTAAACAGCACCAGCGTGATTGATGCCATATACATACTATGCTCATACACCTATGGCCCGCTGCTGGGCTTGTTTGCCTACGGACTGTTTACGTACCGCGCTGTGTCTGATGCCGCCGTGCCCTACATAGCCGTGGGTGCACCCATCGTATGCGGCTTGCTCGACTATGGCACACGCACATGGCTGGGCTACCAGTTTGGCTATGAGCTGTTGCTGCTGAATGGCCTCATCACCTTTGCAGGTCTATGGATAACAGGAAAGCGAGTCGAGATGAAAGAATAGGGGAAATCCTACGCACAAGTAGGGATTTTAACCTTGCACAGATAAAAGAAAAGCCATACATTTGCAACAGAAACAAATAAAAACGATATAACTATGAAAACGATGAAATGGACCCAAAAGTTGACAGCAGCACTTATCTTAGCGCTGTCGATGTTTACCTTTACCAGCTGCGACGATGATGAGCCGTGGGATTACTACAACTATTATGAAGACTGGTATGACGACTACGACTGGTATCAGGACCCCTTCAACTATGGCAATAGCAAGCTGAACGCAGAAGCTGCCGCCTTGCGCGGATACTGGACGGGCACGATTGAATATCAATATTATGACCATGGCCAACTGCAAGCCGAAACAATGTATGCCGACTTTGAGTTTGACCAATACGACTCGAACTCGCTGAACGGACGCGGACGTGAGACCGACTATGCTCCCGCCCTTGACGACTATGGCAACTATATATACGACAACGATGGCAACATGGTGTACGACTCGCAAGAGCTGCGCTTTGCCTGGTATATCGACCCGAAGACGGGCGACATCAGCATCAAGTATGATAACTCGGGCTTTGTGTTTACCACCGAATGGGATGGCGGCTTCTCGCTCAGCACCACCGACAAACGTTTCCATGGCGTGTTCAACAACTACACAGAGCGACAGATTATCAAGTTTGACCTGACACGCACCACACTGGCAAAGCCTAACGTTGAATTTAACGCCGACAGCACCGCTGCAACCACTGGCAAGACCTTTGGTACACGACAAGCCAACATGACCTATACATTTAAGGCTCCGATGAAGCTAAGCAAAAGATAAAAACACGAAAGACAGAAACAATAAAACGTTCATACGAAAAAAGAAAACGTTAAGATAGAAACGTGCGATTATACAAAAAAAAAACGAGGCCACAAGCAGGAATATCTTCCTTACTTATGGCCTCGCTTTTTTATATGTGCGGTATTGTGTTAATGCACTGTCATCAAT
>CAKQFW010000321.1 GCA_934230965.1 uncultured Prevotella sp. | reverse complement strand
GTCCTCCAGCAACAGCCCCACCCCCAACCCCTCCCCGCTGGAGAGGGGAGTGAATACCCTCACTTCTTGCTGGAGGACGGGGCACGGAGGCCACCGTCCTACTATATCATGAATAATTTATGGAGATTCGTGTTTACATCAAAACGCACGAAATGGGTTGTTTAAAACACAACAATATAAGTAGGTGTTCAACATTAATCGCATATGAAAATTTGATAAATCCATTTAAATTAATTTTGAACACCTACTTATCTATTCCGATTATAGGTCGAGTTTTAAATAAAAACATGTATCTTTGTATGCGATAAACA
The DNA here is from genome assembly GCA_934230965.1 of uncultured Prevotella sp. Classification (GTDB taxonomy): domain Bacteria; phylum Bacteroidota; class Bacteroidia; order Bacteroidales; family Bacteroidaceae; genus Prevotella. Next base: position 1,793 of record CAKQFW010000321.1, on the reverse strand, counting down.
TATATGTTGTATATAGTAAAACATATATCTCTATATACAATAACATCTTTGTAGACGATAAAAGTTTTGAGAAATGAAGATAGCAATATTTTGTTCGGCCAATGAAAACATTGACCCCGACTATTTTAAGATGACAGAAGAGTTGGGCCGCTGGATGGCAGAGAACCATCACGACCTGATTTTTGGCGGTACCAACCAAGGCTTGATGAACTGCGTGGCCAAAGCCGTGCACGACGGTGGCGGACGCGTGATAGGTGTGGTGCCCTCGCTGGTAGAGAAGGGTGGCCGCATGAGCGACTATATAGATGTACACTTTCCTACCGACAACCTGGCCGACCGCAAGAGTCTGATGATTGATCAGTGCGACGCTGTGGTAGCCCTGCCCGGCGGTGTAGGTTCGCTCGACGAGATTTTCTGTGTGGCAGCTTCAAAATGTATTGGCTACCACTCGAAAAAGGTTATCTTGTATAACATGAAAGGTTTTTGGAACGCCCTCATTGCCCTTATGGACGACCTCGACCGCAAGGGCATGATACGTGGCAATTGGCATAACATGATTGAGGTGGCCAATAACCTTGACGAGCTGAAGGCGCTGCTGAGATAAGCTGCTTTACGCCTTCTGCTGCAGCATTTGCTGTCTCAACGCTAAGGCCTTATTCTCGGCAGCCTCCATTTGTTCGCGCTCGCCAGGGCCTTTGTCGTTGATGCCGCACAGGTGCAATATGCCGTGTATGATGACGCGATACAACTCGTCTTCATACGTCTTATTAAACAGGTGAGCGTTTGATGCCACGGTGTCGAGCGAGATTACCACATCGCCGCTCACCACATCATCTTCGTCATAATCGAAGGTTATCACATCGGTATAATAGTCGTGTCCCAGATATTCGCGGTTCACCTCTAATATCTTATCATCGTTTACAAACATATATCCCACCTCGCCCACACGGCGGCCATAGCTTTTAGCCACAGCTTTTATCCATGCAGTAGTTTCGCGTTTCTTTATCTTGGGCATCTTTACGCCCTCTACGTTATATGTTATCATAATTATATATGTTTTGGCTTTGCTTATCTATTTATTTTTCTTCGGTCGGCTTACAGGCATCGATAGGCGGCTTGGGGATAAACGCCGACACGTCTTGCCCAAAGTGAGCCAGCTCGCGCACCATTGACGAACTAATGCTATCAAGCCCCGGCTCGGCATACAACAGCACGGTTTCAAGGCCCGACAGGCGGCGGTTAATGTCGGCCTGTTCGCGTTCATACTCAAAGTCGCGCACATTGCGCACCCCCTTTACCACAAAGGTGGCCTGATGGCGGCGCGCAAACGAGATGGTAAGGTCGGCATAGCTGTCTACCACCACGCGGGCATCGTGAGCATACAGTTGGCGTATGGCCTCAACCCGCTGTTCGGCCGTAAACATACACTGCTTGCGTTCGTTCACGCCCACGCCTATCACCATGCGGTCGAAGAGTGGCAAGGCACGGTTCACCACCGACTGATGTCCGATGGTAAAGGGGTCGAAGCTGCCTACAAATATTGCTGTTGCCATAGCTTATTGTGCTTTTATTGATAGCTTATAGTGCTGTAATGAAAGGGTTGCCCCCTATTTGGTATTCTGCAAAATTACTACTTTCTATTCATACGACCCACAATAATCGCCTTTTTTTACTATCTTTCCTCTATAAAACAAAAATGAATATCTCCGCAAAAGGTAACTAAACATCTGTATAATTAAAATGAGGCACACAAACTCTCAGGCCCAAGCGCAAACAAGGACCTACTCATATAG
>CAKQFW010000320.1 GCA_934230965.1 uncultured Prevotella sp. | reverse complement strand
AGTGCTTCGGCATAGGCTGCCACGAGAAGGGTTTGGAGGAGATTGGCGACCAGCTGGGGCTTACCCGCGAGCGTGTGCGCCAAATCAGAGAGAAGAGCATTGCCAAGCTGCGCGACAGCGGCAACGCTAAGATATTGATGAAGTATCTGGGATAATGCGCTACACACACGCATCCCCCCACCCCGCTCTCTCTTCATCGCGAATGTAAAGAATTTTTTTTGAATATGACTGAAGGCTACGTTGTCAAAGAAAAATATTTTTTCTCTGGGCTACGTAGCCTTTATGCATAAAGTGGGGATAAAGAAGATAGGTTTTCAATATTTTATTGTAACTTTGCACATAATATTTTTTTCATCACGATTATAAATACACAATATATATAATTATTATATTACAATGAAAGTGCTGTTATTGGGAAGCGGAGGTCGTGAGCACGCCTTGGCTTGGAAAATCGCTCAGAGCGCGAAAGTAGAAAAACTGTTTATTGCCCCTGGCAACGCTGGCACCGCCACCTGTGGCGAGAACGTAGCCATTAAGGCCGACGACTTTGAGGCCTTAAAGCAGTTTACGGTAGAAAAGGGCATCAACATGGTGGTGGTAGGCCCTGAAGACCCACTGGTAAAGGGCATTTACGACGACTTTAAGAACGATGCTCGCACGGCAAACATCCCCGTCATTGGCCCCTCAAAGCAGGGCGCAGTGCTGGAGGGCTCGAAAGACTTTGCCAAGAGCTTTATGCAGCGCCACAACATTCCCACCGCTCGCTACCACACTTTCACTGGCGAAACGCTGAACGAGGGCCTGGCCTTTCTTGAGACCCTGAAAGCCCCCTACGTGCTGAAGGCCGACGGCCTGTGTGCTGGCAAGGGCGTGCTTATTTTGCCCACCCTTGACGAGGCTAAAAAGGAGCTGAAAGAGATGCTGGGCGGCATGTTTGGCAATGCGTCGGCCAGCGTGGTGATAGAAGAGTTTTTGAGCGGCATCGAGTGCTCGGTGTTTGTGCTTACCGATGGCAAGCACTACCAGATATTGCCCGAAGCCAAAGACTATAAGCGCATAGGCGAGCACGACACGGGCCTGAACACTGGCGGTATGGGCAGCGTGAGCCCTGTGCCCTTTGCCACAAAAGAGTGGATGCAGAAGGTAGACGACCGCATCATTCGCCCCACCGTTGAGGGACTGGCTGCCGAGGGCATCTGCTATAAGGGCTTCATCTTCTTCGGCCTCATCAATGTTGAGGGCGAGCCTATGGTGATTGAATATAACTGCCGCATGGGCGACCCCGAAACCGAGACCGTAATGCTGCGCCTCGACACCGACATTATGGATCTGTTTGAAGCTGTGGCTAACGGCACCCTCGACCAGTGCCCCGTAAGCTTCGACCCCCGCGCTGCCGTATGCGTTATGCTGGTGAGCGGTGGCTATCCGCAAAGCTATAAGAAGGGCTACCCCATCACAGGCCTTGATAAGGTAGAGGGCTCTATCGTGTTCCATGCGGGCACCGCCCTGAACAATGGTCAGGTGGTAACCAATGGCGGCCGCGTTATTGCTGTGAGCTCATACGGAAAAGATAAGGAAGAGGCGCTGCGCAAGTCGTTTGAAGAGGCACAGAAGATTGAGTTTACCGACAGATACTTCCGTCGCGACATCGGCCAAGACCTCTAATATAAACTCTCAAGTTTCGCATGTCTCTCTTTGGGGCATGCTGGCAGTAAAATAAGCAACAAGAAACGAGAAAGCACGGTACGAAAGCAAGCAAACACTTACGTATCGTGCAACTTTATTTGGAACAGATAATAATAATGTGTTTAAACAATCTATTTCGCGCTACGCGCGTTTAGTTTAAACATTAATGTCCATTAATTGAACATTAATTAAACATTAATAAATAACCGCGCAAAGCGCGTATTAATGATAATTAATGGGCCATTAATGATAATTAATGTTTACGCCCACAAGCAATGCGAAGCATTGCGAGCACAAGATAAAAACATTTGTTAAAACCAAGGATATTATCTGAGTCCCTTTAATTACAGCGATGACTGCAAAACGAATTCAAAACAAGATAGCCGACAGCCGCATGGCGCTGCCCGTAACAGCCATTTATACCGTGCTGGTG
>CAKQFW010000319.1 GCA_934230965.1 uncultured Prevotella sp. | reverse complement strand
ATCCTGGCGAGACCCATCCCGCCTACCTCATCACCGAGGCCATGCGCGGCTACGGCGGCATCCTGCGCCTGCCCAACGGCGAGAGCTTCATGGAGAAATATGACAAGCGCCTATCGCTGGCTCCGCGCGATATTGTGGCCCGTGCCATCGATAAAGAGATGAAGATACATGGCCTCGACCACGTGTGCCTCGACGTAACCCATAAAGATCCTGAAGAAACCAAGCACCACTTCCCCAATATCTATCACAAGTGTCTGAGCCTGGGCATCGATATCACCAAAGAGTATATTCCCGTGCGCCCCGCTGCCCACTATATGTGTGGTGGTATCTTGGTCGATCTGCATGGCGAGTCGTCAATCCATCGCCTATACGCCATTGGCGAGTGTGCTTGCACAGGCTTGCATGGTGGCAACCGTTTGGCCAGCAACTCGCTCATCGAGGCCGTGGTATATGCCGATGCTGCTGCTAAGCACTGCCTTGAGGTGGCCGACAAATATACCTTCAACACCGACGTGCCCGAATGGAACGACGAGGGCACTATGACTAACGAAGAGCGCGTGCTCATTACCCAGAGCGTGAAAGAGGTGGGCGAGTGTATGAGCAATTATGTAGGCATCGTGCGTAGCGATCTGCGCTTGAAACGCGCCTGGGACCGCCTCGACCTGCTGTATGAAGAGACCGAGTCGTTGTTCAAACACGTAAAGGCCAGCCGCGACATTTGCGAGCTTCGCAACATGATTAACGTGGGTTATCTCATTACACGCCAAGCCATTGAGCGCAAAGAGTGCCGTGGCCTGCACTACACCATCGACTATCCTGTGCACGCTTACGACAACAAGTAAACAAACACAAGATTGTAAGTAAACAAACGCGATAAATATCAGTAGAAGATATACACCAACCGGTGTTGCCCTTCGCCTTTCACAACCCTACAAGTGGTAAGAAAGGTGAAAGGCAACACCGGTTTTTTGTTCATAAAGATGTTAAAACAACAATTTTTGATACACCTTGCACCTTTTCCAATTATTTTATATAAATTTGTATGGTTTAAGGTGGGGCGGCTTCTTTTGCATCCTTCGCTGCCCCTCATCTTACAAAAGCAATAACACAATAAAACAAGGCAAAGAAGCAAGATAACCATAAAATGATTGATAGAGCTACCGTAGAACGAATAAAAGATGCCGCCAACATTGTTGAGGTAGTGTCAGAGTTTGTCACGCTGCGACGCAGTGGGGCCAACTATAAAGGCTTGTGCCCTTTTCATAACGAGAAGACACCCTCGTTCTACGTATCGCCCGCACGTGGCACTTGCCACTGTTTTGGTTGCGGAAAAGGCGGAAACCCTATCAGCTTCATCATGGAGCACGAGCAGATGACCTACCCCGAAGCCTTGCGCTGGTTGGCTCAGAAGTATCACATCGAGATACGCGAACGCGAACAAACCGATGAAGAAAAGCGTGAACAGAGCGAGCGCGAGAGCATGTTCATCGTCAACGAGTGGGTGGCCAACTATTTTAGCAGCTTGTTATACGACGACCCCGACGGAATAGCCCTTGGTATGCAATACTTCCGCTCGCGTGGCTTCCGCGACGATATCATTAAGAAATTCCGACTTGGCTACGACGTTACCAACCGTCATGCCCTGGCCAATACCGCCCGAAGCAAAGGCTATAACGAAGACTTTTTGCTGAAAACAGGCATCTGCTATCGCAACGACCGTGGCGAACTGATTGACCGCTATGCTGGCCGCGTGATGTTTCCGTGGATAGGTGTGAGCGGAAAGGTGGTTGGCTTTGGCGGCCGACTGCTCGATGCGCGCACCAAAGGCGTAAACCAAAAATACGTCAACTCGCCTGATAGCGAAATATATCACAAAGACCGCGAGCTCTATGGCATATACCAAGCCAAGAAAGCCATTGCCAAAGACGACCGCGTGTATATGGTAGAAGGCTATACCGACGTTATCTCAATGCACCAATGTGGCATTGAAAACGTGGTGGCCAACTCGGGCACGGCGCTCAGTCTGCACCAGATACACATGCTGCACCGCTTTACCTCAAACATTACGTTGCTGTATGATGGCGATGCGGCGGGCATACATGCCGCCCTGCGTGGTACCGATA
>CAKQFW010000318.1 GCA_934230965.1 uncultured Prevotella sp. | reverse complement strand
TTGTTAAGACAACAATTCAAGTCGGTAAGATTAGGAAGATGGCTAACATCCAGCTTTGTTAAACCCGAATAAATAACGGTAAGTTTTTTTACATCGCCATAAATACGCGCTGTAGACTCTAACATTTTCAACATTAAGCCAGAACCATTCCACGATGTTATCTCAGCGCCCTTCAATACAGGCACATCAGTCGAGCGGTTCATCTCAACAACAAACGACACCACACCAGCCTCGTCACGAGTAAACTCAAAATACTGTTCAGGCAGCGTTGTGTCTTCGCCGCCAAAGTCTTTACCGAAACCAAAATTACCACCATTAAAATAATCTTTCAGTTTCCATCCTTTTGCTTTGGCTGCAGACGCATCATCAGTAGTGCATGTATTCATCTCGGGCGTAGCGCTGGGCGCGTTCGTGTCTATAAGGAAAAGGTACGGATTATCTTTTACATCAGGTAACGACTTGATAAACATTGACATATTCACTCCTTTCAAGCAATTACGATAACAGTCAACACGTTGCAACGCACTACATCCAGTAACAGTAAGTTTCTCTATATTATTTTGTTGACATTTCAAAGTTGTCAGCGCCTTAAGATCTTCGAGTTCCAATGACACAAGATTGTTGTTAGAACAATCTAAATCGGTAAGCACAGGAGCGTCACCGCCAAAGTCGATTTTTGAAATCTCGTTTCCTGAACAAGAAAATTTAGTTACATCGCCCTTTATCACGATGAAAGGCTTCATAACCGTAAAGGTCTGCTTACCTACGTATGGGGCACTTTCTGCAACGCCTTCAATATCCACATCATGTCCACCACTAGCTATATCTAAGTTGATGGTTTCGCCCATCATTTTACCTGTTGAAAGTGTGATGGTGCGATTGCCATAATTGGGCTCATAATCACAGCCATAATAAAAAACGCCCGTCATGTCACCTGTGTCAAGGCCACCAGCCCAGTCACAAGTAATCCAGCCACGTTGCCCAGCAGCCACTACATGTTTAATATAACACTTATTGCCTTCATCAGCATTTCGTGTATCAACAATATATATAAGCGCCTGGCTCGTGGTTGTAGGCAACGATGCAATCAAATCAGTCATGCCAGCGTCAATCTTATTGCCTTGCACTTTTACCCAGTTTGCCTTAGCATTATGACTGAAATCAAGTGTTAAGAGTTGATTATTCTCTGCATACAGATCGGTAAGAGCCACAAGATGCTCCAGGTTCAATGCCGACAACTTATTATTTCCACACTCTACACGCGAGAGCAAGGCATTGCCCTCACCAAAAGTAAGGTTCGTAAGCGCGTTATTAGAACAATTAAGGCGCTCTAATTTTGCATTTTTGCTTACGTCGAGTGAAGAGAGTTTGTTCGTATTACAATCAAGGGTATTCAATTCAGCATTTGCCGAAAGATCTAACTGCGTGAGCTGATTGTTATAGCAACGCAATATTTGTAGATAAGGGTCTTTCGTTGCATCAAGAGTCGTAAGCTGACAACCATAACACTCTAACTGCTCAACTTTTCCACTAATAACAATGTCTTGCGAAGGGTCAACTACGGTATATTCGCCATAGTATTGTCCTTTCTCTACACCACCACTAATAGTAGCATTACTTAGCAAATCAAGTTGTATGCGCAGTTTAGCACCAACAGCAGCAGCCGTTTTCATTCTAATTTCTGGTGATGCATCAGCTGACCACACTTGGGTTGTAAAAGCCCATAAAAGACACATAACAAGTGCCCAACGCGAGTACGAAAAAGATCTTTTCATATCAAAAAACCATTATTTATAATGTTTTGTTATCATTTCGTAAGCAAAAGTAAGCATTATTCAGCAAATAGCAAAATATAAAGCACAATATATTATCATTTCCATTCTCATTAATGTCGGTAAAAGTAAAATATCACAAACCACAACATTTAACCATTTTGCATATTTATGCAAAAATCGCCTACTCTATGTATATTTATTCATTTCTGAAATTTTACAGTCATTAACATAAGATATGTTAACATTCTAACAATCACACCAAAACAGGTCAATTTTACTTACACTTTTCAAAGTTGATACCTCTGATTTGCAAAACCCTTGGTTTCAGGGTCTGAAACCCTTGGTTTTAGGC
>CAKQFW010000317.1 GCA_934230965.1 uncultured Prevotella sp. | reverse complement strand
GGCTTCGCTGTAAGCAACGACGGCAAGATGCTGGTTGTCAACGACGCGAAGGGTGTGCTTCAGTTCTTCGACGTGACTTGGAAGACCGAAACCGAGCCCGTGCTCAAGCACCGTGGCTCATTCAAGTCGGGCGTAGCCAACACCAATAGCTACATCTATCAGATGAACTTCGACTATGCTGGCAACCTCATCTGCACTGGCAACCGCCTCGGCGTGTTTGCTATCCCCACCGAGAACAACGAAACCATCACACCGGCTGCCGCAGCGCTCACCATCCTCAAAGATATCGAGACAGGCATTGGCGGTGTTGATGCCGACGAAGCCGACGCACTGCAAGTGCGCTTCGAAGGCAACAGCCTGATTATCGAGGCTCCCGAGACCGTTACCGACGTTAAGGTGTTTGCCGTAAATGGCGCACTCGTTGCTCGCGGACATGCCGACGTTGTAGATGCCTCACAGCTGGGTCGTGGCGTTTACCTCGTAAAGGTGAACCAGCTGCCTGGTAAGAAGGTTGTGAAGCAATAAGCACTAACGCTTGCCGTCGCCAACGGCGGCGAATGAACATAACCGTAGGTGACTGAACGCAATGAAGGAACCTACGGTCTACATGAAACAAACATAAGCGTCCTAGAAGAGGGCGAACATCATCAAAATGGTTTTTGACAAGTGTGTTCGCCCTCTTCGAGGACGCTTTCTTTATCCCCTTATCCGCAGGTTGCGTGCCTTCGGCACTCCACCACATTAAATACCCATTATTTAAAAAATATTAACGTAGCAAACCTATATAATCAAAATATAATCACTATCTTTGTGCAATCATAATGACATCAAAATTTATATTTATATAAAATAATATTAACAATTAACTAACTTAAACTTATGAAGAAAATTTTACTTCTTTCAGCCATCATGGCTGGTGCAATGTCAGTAAATGCTCAGAGCGATTTCAAAGTAAAAGAAATTGCTAAACTGCCCGTAAAGAACATTACTAACTATGACAAAGGTGTTAGTCGTACAGGCTATGGCTTCGGCGACAAGTTCTACATGACCGACCGTGGCGCACAGCAGCTGCGCGTGTTTGACCTTGGTACAGGCGAACAGGTTGCTCAGAAAGAGATTGGTGCAAACCAGGCACTCGGCCACGACGAGGCTGGTAACGCTATCATTGCTAACTGGGGCTTTGCTGGTAGCAATCCTGTAGGAAGCGAAACAACATTTACCCTTATCAGCGCCGACCTCACAAAGATGGTTACAACCGAGAAAGTGGGTAGCATCCAGGGCCGTGGCGACTACTTGGGCAAGGCTAAAGGCAACGTGTTTGGTGCTGAAGGCGCTACACTGCTGGCAAGTGGTGCAGCTCAAGACCTCGAAAACAAAGGTATCGTTTGCTATACCTTCACTTCATCAGGTGGCGACACTCCTTTAGTTAACTATTCAAACGTATGGGATGCCGATCAGAAAATTGGCGCTGGCACATGGGCTACCTACAACTATTATAAAGATGTAGATGGCACCGACCGTTACGTATATGTAAACCGTCAAGCTCCGCTTACCGATATCTTCTTCGAGGAAGGCGAAGTTAATGGCGAACAGACACGCGAGTACAGCCCCGAGGATCGTCTTTGCAACAGGGGCGTTTGCAACGGTGGCGAAATATTCGTGTTGGGCAGCCGCAAGTTTATTGTTTATGGCAACCAGTCAACCCCGACCTATCTTGATGGCTTCACCATCGCAGAGATTGGTGCCGACAACAAAACTCTGACCACTGTTTACACAAAAGAGGCTGATACAGAATTAGGTAGAGAGATGGTTACACAGGGTAACTGGCTGAACGTAGAGGTTCTCAACGACAAGCAGGCTAAGCTCTATCAGTACTTCATCAATGGCTACGCTGCTGAGTATGGTATCGCTATCGGCGACGCCGACACTCCTGCAACCAGCGGCGTTAAGGGCATTGAGAACGCTCCCGCACAGGTTGTTTCTACCACTTACTACACACCCGCTGGCGTTGCTAACAAGGCTGCCGTTAAGGGTCTGAACATCGTTGTTACTAAGTATGCCGACGGTTCACAGAAGGTAGTAAAGGTTATCAAGTAATAAAACCACTAACGCCCACACACAACGTGTGGT
>CAKQFW010000316.1 GCA_934230965.1 uncultured Prevotella sp. | reverse complement strand
CTTGGTCACTTCGTTGGGGTTCTGCTCAATGAAGAAGGTGTCTTGCATATCACGAGCAGGGTGGTCGGCGGCAAAGTTCAGCTTGGTGAACACGTGCAAGTCATCGTCTATCTCAGGACCTTCGGCCAAGGTGAAGCCCATGCGCTGGAAGATGTCAATAATCTGGTTGCGCACGATAGTCAGCGGATGGCGTGTGCCCAGGGTGATGGGGTAGGCCGAGCGGGTGAGGTCGATGTCATCGGCACTGTCGTCGGCAGCGGCATTGTTTTCCTTCAACTCGTTGATACGGGCAATGGCCATATTCTTCAATTCGTTGATCTTCATGCCCACAGCCTTCTTTTGGTCGGCCGACACATTGCGGAAATCGGCCATAAGCGCTGCTATCTCGCCTTTCTTGCTGAGATATTTCAAACGCAGCTGCTCAATCTCATCGGCGTTTTGCGCGGTAAGATTGCTCACTTCCTGAAGAAGTTTCTCTATCTTGTCTAATATCATAATTCGAGTGTTATTTAAAAAACAATGCAAAGTTAATATTTTTACGGCAAAAGAAGAAATATATAGAAATAAAGTTGTAAATTTGCACCGAAAATTTGAGAGACATTAAAGCGCAAATTGCATGTTATGAATAGGAAAGGTGCTTTATTTGTTGTGATGGCCATGGTGGCTGTCATGACATTTTTTTCAACAACAGGTTGTACAGACAGGAAGCCCACAACACAAGACACGGCTATCAGCACTACCGACAGCACGTCGGCTGTGACCGATACCATGGAAACTATCATCGCCGAAGCTCCTATGCCAAGGGCTGCCGATGAGCTGTTTGACGATTTTATCTTCAACTTTGCAGCAAACAAAAAGCTTCAGTACAAACGTATTCATTTTCCGCTGCCCGTTCAGCGTGGCGGAAAGACAACGTATGTTCCTGAAAATAAGTGGAAGATGGAACATTTCTTTATGCATCAAGATTATTACACCCTCATATTTGATAACGCCAAGCAGATGAATGTGGTGAAGGATACCACCATCAGTCATGTGGTGGTAGAAAAGATATTCTTATCGCGCAACAATGTGAAGCAGTATATCTTTAATCGTGAGGAGGGCAAGTGGATGCTGACAGGTATCTGCCACAAGAATATTGGTGAGAATTATAACTCGTCGTTCTTGCAGTTTTATAAAGCCTTTGTAAACGACTCTACCTTTCAGGCTGAGAGCATTGACGACCCGTTGCATTTCTCTGGTCCTGATCCTGACGACGAATTTACAAATATGAATGGTATATTGGCTCCTGAACAGTGGCCGATGTTTGCTCCCGAACTGCCTAATGGTATGATATACAATATTTTGTATGGGCAGAAATATACCGAGAGCAACAAAAAGATATTTGTGATACGTGGCATTGCCAACGGTCTGGAAACCGAGCTTACGTTTGTGCGCAAAGGTAAACACTGGAAACTGACGAAGCTTATTATGTAGCTTCTTAGCTCATCTCAAACTACAATGATGAAACCCATGCGAGTGACTCTTCTGGGGACAGGAACATCTGGCGGCGTGCCTTCAGTGGGCTGCCACTGTGAGGTATGTCGTAGCACCGACCCTCGCGACCACCGCTTGCGTTGTGTGGCGCTGGTGGAAACTGAAAACACCCGATTGCTGATTGATTGCGGGCCTGATATTAGGCAACAACTTCTGCCGTTGCCGTTTGAAAAAATTGATGGTGTGCTGCTCACCCACGAGCATTACGACCATGTGGGAGGTCTTGACGACTTGCGCCCCTTCTGTTCCTTTGGTAGCATCACGCTGTATGGCAACCGTCGCACACTGAAAAGCGTGCGGCATAATATGCCTTACTGTTTTCCGTCGGGTATCATGCAGCGCACAAAGGCTATGGTGCCGTTCTTGCATCTGTTTAAACTATATCCGGGGGTTCCATTGCTTGAAGAGCGTAGGGTGCGCCCGCATCATGCGTTTAGCGTGGGCGATATAGAGATAATGCCTATTGAGGTGATGCATGGCAAACTGCCCATCATGGGTTATCGTATAGGCAAAATGGCCTATATCACTGATATGAAGACGATAGCTGATGATGAGATAGCGTATCTACAACAGGGCCGACGCATTACTTTTCTCTTTGATAATCAAAGGTATTACCAAAAAAAAGTATTACCTTTACACCTAAAAA
>CAKQFW010000315.1 GCA_934230965.1 uncultured Prevotella sp. | reverse complement strand
CATCACTACGGCCCTTTGGCAAGCCAGAAATGGTGCTTTCATTTTGTCATTCGGCCAAAACCGAAATGCGAATGTTATTTTTATGTCGGTTGAAATCGTTATATGGATGTTTATTTATAACTTTGCAGAATGTAAGGCAAGGGCTCGGAGGCTGCTGCTGATGATAGGCGGACCATACGGATTCTCTAAGGAGGTCTACGACCGTGCCGACAGCTTAATTTCTTTCTCAAGAATGACGTTCTCACATCAGATGGTGCGTTTGTTTCTTGCAGAGCAAGTCTATCGCGCATGTACAATTATTAAAGGCGAACCATATCATCATGAATAACAAAAATCACTGCAATTCGTCTTGCGACAGAGCGGCTTCCGTTAGAAACGGCGCCCGCATAGTGTGGGTAGATGTCGCGCGTGGTGTGGCTATGTTGGCCATACTGCTGTTCCATACGGAGATGTATTATACCAAAGGGGACATAATTCCATACTCCATGTATGTGGAAAATTTTCTGACATTGTTCTTCTTCGTGTCAGGATATTTGTTCGTTTCTACGAAGCGGCAGTTCTCCTTGCGTGGAAAACTTGTCTCTATTGCGAAGCGACTTGTCGTGCCGTACGTGCTGTTCGTGTCGTTGATGGCGGTGCCAAAGGCTTATGCTCATGGCGACGACTTGACATTGTGGTCGTTCCTTGGCGGACTGGTGTCAGGCAGGGCTTCGTGGTTTGTGTCGGCTCTCATTGTAGTGTCGCTGTACTATGCGTTGGTTGAGCATCTGTTATGTCGTCTTGTCAAGAACCGTGGACATGTACATAACTTACTGCTTACGTTGTTTGCCGTGCTGCCTTTATGCTGTGTTCTGCCGCTCCATGTCGATGCTGCGTCAATACCTGGCGTGTCGGCAATTGCAGTGCTGTTTGTGCATGCAGGCCGTTTGTATCGTCAGGCAGAATCGTGGATTGATAGACGTTTGGAGACGTCGGCTTTGCGCAAATGGCTATTGATGGCGTTTGCCGTCATTGTACTGTTTGTGTTGAAGAGCTATGAGATATGCAACGACGTGAACATGACGTTTTATGTCGTCGTAATAGACTCTTATCCGCTGTTTTATGCGGACACTCTGCTGTTCTGTATGTTAGCAGTTACGGTCCTGAAGTCTATTCCTTATACCTTTGCGGTTCGTCCGTTGGTGTGGGTAGGAGCTCATAGTTTGGTCTATTATTTCGTAAGTGGAGGAGTGCCTATAATCGTGTCGCGCCTCATGCCGCCTTATGACGGAACTTGTTACGGGCTTGTACTATTGGCATTCATGCTCGTTTGCCTTGCCGCAAGTGCCATTACGTGGGTTGTGTACAAGTTTTTCCCGTGGGCTGTGGGACGTTGGTAGAATGGTACCTGATTTTGTAGCAAAAAACATGCACGTTTTTGCAGAAAACAGGGTGGACTCGCTTCGCTTTGTGAAAAACGGGTCAGCGGATTTTTACGGTTGGTAATACTATATAATTATGAATAAAGTGTAGCCAGCCTGTACATGAAGAATCTAATATCCCCTACACCCCTGAACTGTGTTCTGAACGCCTTGATTTTAGCATTAAACGACTCTGCCGATGCATTAGTAAGCCTTTCCTCATAATAGTTGATGATAGTGTCGTTGTGGTTCTCAAAGGTTTAAATAACCTTGTCGAAGCCTTCATATCCAAAATATTGTTTATCAACAAGTTATAAAATGTATGTTTTTTGAGTGACGAAGTCAGGAAAAAAATCAATACATACAATATTTTAAGTTTTTTTAAACATAAGTTTTAAGAGAAGAGTGAAGAGGAGGAAAGTGAAGAAAGTGAAGAACGAAGAGGAAATAAGTGAAGAACGAGAAGGAGATAAGTGAAGAACGAAGAGTGAAGAGTGAAGAATTCAATAGCTTAGCAAGACTTAACGCGGGCGTATCGAAGGGCGAAACAAAGCATATCGAAAGGCAAACCGGGGCATATAATCGGGTAATAGCATTGAAATATTCGGGCGAAAGCATTGAGATAATTGGGTGAAAGCATTGAGAAAATTGGGTGAAAGCATCGAGAAAATTGGGCAAAAGCATTGAGATAATTGGGCAAAAGCATTGAAAAATTGTCTCGTAACGACCGTTCCACATGTTCATAACGGTCGATATGAACACGCGCATCGACCGTTCCAC
>CAKQFW010000314.1 GCA_934230965.1 uncultured Prevotella sp. | reverse complement strand
CCTTGAAAGATGGCGTGATAACCATCGTGTCGCCACGTTTTGGTAAGGCCGCTTCGGGTAACGACTTTGGTTATAACTGGCAAGGCGAATATGCTACTGTTATCACACTGCCGGCAGCCGCTCCTGCTGAGCAATGGGCAGAGGCAGGAAAGGCAACCTTTACCGATGGCTTTATTGTGCCTGGCTATTTGGCTGGAGAGCCCACAGAACATAGTTGGACTGTAGATGTAGAAGAAAGCACAGAACAGGCTGGGCTGTATCGTTTGGTAAATCCGTACACAGTAGACAATTGCCCCTTGGCAAAATATAATGAAAACACCACACCTGCTTATATTAAGATAGATGCTTCTGACCCTGAACTGGTGGTGATTGAACCGCAATACAGTGGCTTCTCAAATAAGTTTAACGGTGGCGATATGATTAATTTCTTCTTAGGCAACGATGCTGGCGTATATGTAGCCAATGGCGTGTCGAAGGACGATTTGAAGAAAATGTCATCGTTTGAAGGTAAAGCCGATGTGTTTAAAGATGGCGTTATCACCATCAAAGAGCCGCTATATGGTAAGGATGCAGCCTTCGAGTTTGGCTATAAATGGACGAGAAATGATGTGGTATTAAACTATCCTGCCACTATCGTTATAGCTAAAGAAACAGGCGTTAAGGGCGTAGAGGTTAACGCTCTGCAGAATAACACCGAGGCTGTGTACGACTTGCAAGGCGTGCGCGTGCAGAACACCGTAAAGCCCGGACTTTACATCGTGCGTAAGGGCGGTAAAACCTTTAAGATGCTGCGACATCTTAAGTGAAAAGTGAAAAGTGAAAAATCCATTTGTTTATAAGTGAAAAGGGAAAAGTCCATTTGCTTATAAGTGAAAAGGGAAAAGTGAAAAATCCATTTGCTCTTATTGAGAGAAATAGAGCTTTTCGCTTTCATACAATATGCAATTTTCGTTTAATAGAGAGATAATATTAACTGTAAAAAGACAAATGTTATGAAAAAAGTTCTACTTAGTGTTTGCATGGCCATCGCTGCCATGAGCGTTTCAGCCCAGAACCTTACTGTTCTTTCAGAGAAAACATTGCCCATGGGCAACAAAATGCAGGTTGTGAAAGATGTTCAGGGACGCATCTTCCGTAAGTTGGTTAAGCCAGAAGGCTATAAGGCTGCTGCAACGGCTCCTGTGAAAGAGGCTGCTTCAGACGATATCGTAACCTTCTATGAAGGCTTTGAAAACTATCGTACCAATTTCGGTATGGATTGGATCCCTGGCGATTGGTCAGAGATTAATACCCCCGAGAATGTTCCTACTGATGATCTGCTTGCTCATAATATTAATATGACGTGGCTTGTGTATGAGTCGAGCAATTTCTATCAGGAAATGACCACCGATGGAACCAAGGAGGCATTTATCCATTTTGGATACAAGGATGATACTTATGGCTTGACTGCTGCTGCACAAGACGAGTGGCTTGTTTCGCCTGAGGTAACATTAGCCAGCAACGAGACCTTGCACTTCTTGCTGCAGGCCGATTATTTTGATGTGTATAATATTAACGACTTCGACTGGGGTACAGCAACTTGGCCTAATGGGCGTGGTGAGGCTGTGAACACCTTGAAGATAATGGTGACTGAGGATGACGGCAAAAACTGGACCGAGGTATGGGATCTTGCCAAGAATGTAACCGATAAGATGACCGACCGCGAGTGTTATGATGCCAGCGACCTGAAGATACGTCCGCAGGCAGTAGACCTCTCTGCTTATGCTGGCAAGACCGTGAAAGTGGCCTTTAGATACTGGCGTGTAGGTATTGATTGGACGGGTAACTCAATGATTGTTGACGGTGTTACCATCTCGCATCCTTCGCCCGCTGGCATTGAAAACGTAAAGGCTAATGGTAAGCAGAGCGGTGCTGCCGAGTATTTCACCGTTAACGGTATGCGCGTTTCTGCTGCTAAGCCCACCACAAAGGGCCTGTATATTGAGCGCAAAAATGGTGTAGCTCGCAAAATAGTGGTAAAATAAAGCACACGTTTTTCTTAAAATAAGTAATGAGGGTATTGGTACCGCAAGGTGTCAATACCCATTTTTTTTATTGTGCTTTAACTGTTTATTTCTTTAAACCTAATGTCTGGAGAACAGGGCACAGAGACCAACTAAACAGCCCCACCCCCATCCCCTCCCCGCTGGAGAGGGG
>CAKQFW010000313.1 GCA_934230965.1 uncultured Prevotella sp. | reverse complement strand
ATGTAAACTTTAAACCTAATCGTATGATAACAAAACCAAATTGTATCTAAATATGTGTTATCCTAAAACAAGAGCTTTGCCTTGTTTGCCTTGGGGCTTGCAAGCCTTAGGCTTGTTTTATTAGCCTTTAGCTTGCGTTAGCCTTTAGCTTGCTTTATCAGCCTTTGCTTGCTTTAGCCTATCTCGATGTGACGGCTTACCTTCTTTTCTTCTTTGTGCTCTTTGGGCAGCACAACGGTAAGCACACCGTCTTCAACTTTGGCCGAAATCTTGGCCTTGTCTACATCGTCGGGCAAGATAAGTGTCTGCTCAAACTTTGAGTAGGCAAACTCGCGACGCAGGTAAATAGCTTTTTCCTCCTTTTCATCAGCCTTTGCTTTCTTTTCCATTTTGATGTTGAGGTCGCCATCGTTGTTGATGTGTACCTCAAAATCTTCTTTGCGCATACCTGGTGCGGCGAGCTCTACTATATATTCGTCGATGTTTTCTTTCACGTTGATGGCGGGTGCTGTAGCGTTTGCTTTGGGCATCTTGTCGGTGTCGAAGAAATCGTTGAATACTTCGGGTAACCAAAAGTTTTTATAAACTTGTGCCATAATTGTTTCCTCCTGATAATTTGTTTTTAATATTGTTGTTTTTATTTTTTCTTTCTGCTATCTTATACACAACTTATGTACCAACGATGAAAAGCGTGTCATTGTGGCGTAAAGGGGTGACAAGTTGGCGCAAAAGCCCCGCCGTATCTGATAATTTTATATCTTTGCAAACATAAAACAAGATACGTATCACTGATAAAAACAAAGAAATATGATTATAGCAAACCTTGCCGACTGTGAACGCTATGAGGCGTTGCACCCAAAACTGAAGATGTTGTTCGACTATGTGAAGACGCACAACCTGCTGACGATGCCTGCCGGACGTGTGGCTATTGAGGGCGATAATGTGTTTGTAAATATCGACGATAGCCTGATGCAGCCTGCCGAAGAGCGACCGCTTGAGGTGCATCGTTGTTATATGGATGTGCAGTTTCCGCTGTCGTGTACTGAGCAGTTTGGGTGGAAACCGTTGTCGGCACTCACTACCGAGCCATCGGTGCCTTATGATGCTCAGCGCGATATTGCCTTTTATCAAGAAGAAGCACAGGCTTACGTAACGGCTCGGCCAGGGCAGTTTTACATCCTCTTTCCTGAAGATGCGCATGCGCCTATTGTGGGCCAAGGGCCGATACGTAAGGCTGTGGGAAAAATATTGTTGTAAGGCGTTTTGGCATGCTGATAGGTCATAAGCAAGAACTTGTTTACTGACAGCAAGTTCTTGCTTAGGCAAGCGGCAAAGCCGAGCGGAAAACTTGCGAAACTTGAATATATTAATGTATATACTTGCTTACAAAGCTAACTACCTGCTGGGTGTACTCGGCTGGGTGGTCTTTGTACGAGTTGGCGTGGGCGCTGCCCTTTGCTATCCATAAAGCCTTGGGCTGTGGCTTGGCTTCGTATAAGGGATATACCATGGCGGTGGGCACAAAGGTGTCGGCATCGCCATGAATGAAGAGCATGGGTTTGTTGCATTTTGCCACCTGGTTGAGGGGTGATGCCTCGCTAAAGCTCCAGCCGTAGGTGTAACGACACAGGGCCGACGTGGTATACATTAACGGGAAGGCGGGCAGGTGGAAACGCTTCTTCAGCTCGTGCTTAAACTCATCCCACGCGCTGGTGTAACCGCAATCTTCAACAAAGCAGCGCACATAGTCGGGGGTGGGCTCGCCAGCTACGCACATGGTGGTGGCGGCACCCATTGATATGCCGTGTATCACCATTTGCACGTCGGTGGGCGCTGCTTCTTCTGTTTGTGTAGTGGCCTTTTCTGCTTGTGGTGTTGCTTCGGGCTTAAACATCTGGTGTGCCACTTTTATCCATTGCAAGATGTCGAGACGGTCGTACCATCCCATCTGTATGTCGGTGCCATCGCTTAGACCGTGGCCGTGAAGGTCGGGCAGAATAATGTTATACCCCATCACCTTATTATATATATAGGCTATGTGCAGCATGCCCATGCTGTTGTCGCCATAGCCGTGTATAAGCAAGGCTGTGCGACCATTGGCGTTCTCGGCCTTGGCGTATATGGCGTGCTGGCGCTCGCTATGCTCGGGGTTTTGTGCTTTGGGAATGACGATGAAGGTGTCGCGAAGGGCGCTGCACTGTTGCAGACTGTCA
>CAKQFW010000312.1 GCA_934230965.1 uncultured Prevotella sp. | reverse complement strand
ATAATGGCAAGACATCTGTGGTGCCTTTCTATAAGCTCATGTCGCTGCCTGGAGATGGCGACAAGATGATAAGCGAACTTGAAGGCATGAAGATGTCGGGATTCAACGTGGCCGATTTTACGGGTTATTGGGAACAGGACAATGAGAATGGATGTGGATTCTACATCGACGAAGAAGGTAATATTTCTGATATATCATGTGTAGTGAGTGAAACAGAACGTCATTCTGTGCAGTATCATTCAGCTAAAGTGAAGGTAAGTGACAATAATAGCTTAATTCTTTCATCAGGAACCAATTGGAAAGTGTATGCTGTTGGAAACAACTCTTTGCTTGCCATTGCCGATGCCGACAACAGCAATAGTGTAGAACACTTTGTGAAGAAAGATGTGCCCGAAGAGATGTTGAGAGCAGACAAGATAATGAAGACGCCTGTGCCTACTTACCTCTTAGGCAAGTGGGAAACCATACACTATACAAACATTTTTGATGGAAACTGTATTACTGATATTGACATTCAGAATGGTGATAGTTGGAACTTGCAGTTTTATCACACTCTTTCTTTTATGGATACTCATAAAATGTACGAATGGGATAGGTTTGGCGCTCTTATTTTTGACCAATGGTTTACATTAGACGGTGAGAGTATAACTAAGACAGGAGATTTCGATGCGCTTATTTCACCCAAATATGGTTATACAGAAACCTGGACCATCAGCGACAAAACTGAAAACAGCATGAAACTCACTCGCAATCAAGGTTATACAACTGAAATTTATACTTACAGAAGAAAATGAATGTGATGAAAAATTTCTTATCAGCCGTTATTATGTTCCTACTGCCTATATGGGCTTCGGCTCAGAACGAAGGTCGTCGCGTGTCCATCATTCCTCATGCTGGCGTAACAATATCAAAAATGGATGGATCTGCATTAACGGCTTCAAAGGAGTGGAAAGCTGGATACACGTTTGGAGCAAGTGTGGAGATTCCTTTGTCACGGTATTACTCGCTGATGACGGGAGCCGACTTCAGCCTTATTGGCACTGGGTTTAAAGAACAAAAAGAAAAATATGCATCTGCCAATGAAAAGCTTGACGTGACTTATCTCTCTGTGCCTCTGCAAATCAAGGCTTACTTCTCAGGCGTGAAAGGATTGGCTGTTCATATTGGTGTGCAAGCTGGAATGCTTATCTCGGCAAAGGATAAGATTACTATACACAGCATACGCACTATGGACCTTGGTGACGGCTCATCGTCAATGTATCTATGGGAATCGTACAAGGAGAAGAAGTCGGAGAGCGTGAGTGGCAACTTCCGTAACATCGTAGCTGACATTCCTTTGGGGGTGAGTTATGAGTGGCGACATATCACCATTGATGCCTCCTATTGCTTCGAAGTAAGAAAGGCTGTAAACCTAAAGTCATACGACTTTTGGGGCAATATAGCCGACTCGCCTACGGCACGCAATCATGCTGTATATATTACGGCGGGATATAAGTTCACACTATAGGTGGAAAGTAGGGGAGATTCATCTCATACATTTATTCATTTCTGTTTTTTGTCCCAACTAGCTAATTATTCGGGATTTTTATTTAAATTTGCAAAAGATAAGCAGCACGTCGGCAAAACGTTCAAGCAAGCTTGACATTATGCTCTCAGTTTGCATTATCTTTGCAAAAAATAATCCGTATTTCGGCATAGACTGCAATTAGAAGAGTGCTGTTTTAGTGGAGCGATCCTTATTAAAGCAATCTATATGGAAAATAAAAAGATGATAACGATACTTGGTCCTACAGCTTCTGGGAAAACTTCTGTGGCAACGGCATTAGCTGCCGACATGGGAGGCGAGATTATTAGTGCCGATTCGCGACAGGTCTATCGTGGAATGGATATAGGAACGGGAAAAGATCTTGCCGATTATGTTGTTGATGGCAAGTCTGTTCCTTATCATCTCATTGATATTGCTGATCCTGGAACCAAGTACAACCTCTTTGAATATCAACGCGACTTTCATAATGCATACAGCGACATAACATCAAGAGGTGTTCTTCCTGTTCTTTGTGGTGGTACAGGTCTTTATATTGAGGCGGTCCTGAAAGGATATAGTTTGTCAACGGTACCACAAAATCAAGAATTGAGGAATCGGCTTGAGGGAAAGTCGCTTGAGGAACTTACAGCTTTGCTTATAGACTTAAAGAAGAAAAATGGGTCGAACAT
>CAKQFW010000311.1 GCA_934230965.1 uncultured Prevotella sp. | reverse complement strand
AGTGAAGAATTCATGTGATAAGCGAGGCAAACCATAGTAGGACGGGGTCTCCGTGCCCCGTCCTCCAGCAAGAAGCAAGGGTATTCACTCCCCTCTCCAGCGGGGAGGGGATGGGGGTGGGGCTGTTTATTTGTGTTCATGTTTTGGGTGTAGGTGCTCACCGCCTTCGGCGTTGTTCGCACAGGTCAAAAATAGCACACGGATAGCACTGATGTAACGGATTTATCTTTTTCACGGATCCATTTTTGATCTTTTTCTTGTCTCTATTCTTTTGATTTTGCACCTCCGGTCCGGATTTTAATAGATTTTTCGGCTCGCAAGCTCGCCGTGTTGCCCCCACAAAATAGTAGTACAGGGTCTCCGCGCCCTGTACTCCAGCATCCAGCAAAGGTAATCACCGAGACGCGCAGCGTCGAGAAAATCTAAAACAATCCGCGCCATAGGCGCAAAAGATCCAAAGAATAGTGTCAAAAAACGATCCGTGAAAAGATAAATCCGTTACATCAGTGCTATCCGTGTTAGTTCTTGACCCATGCGAGCAACGCCTTCGGCGGCGAGCCAAACGAAAATAATGTGTTGTCGACTTCTCTATCGTTTCAGCCCAAAGCGAAAACAAAAAAGCGATACAGACATCTCACAACAGAGACATCTGTATCGCTTTAATCAATGATATTTATGGGGATTATAGAGCGGGTGCAGACCCTCCATATATGCCATCTTTATACACACTGTGATATGTTGAACCATTTTTACCAATAACTAATGTGGCAATGCCGTTTAACTGGTTGTTGTGCCATGGCCCATGATAGCAGTCTCCGTTGTTAAGGTAAACATAAGCGCCCTGTCCTTCGCGATACCCATTTTCAACGGTACCTATATAGGCATCTCTATTTACATAAACCATAATACCGAAACCGTAAGGCTTACCTTCTCGAAGGTCGCCTATATAAACGCCGCCATCAGAGTAGATGATCTCTCCAAAATGTGTATCTGCCGGTTTGGTACGAATGTAACTGAGGTCGGGCTCCTTTAAGTCATAATAAACCTGTTTCTTATTTATTATTTTGTGTGAATTACTGTCAATAAGTTTGCCATTACTATATATCAAGCCACAAATCGTTTTGTCGGGCTTAATGATAATGACTGGCCCATCAAATTTTCCGTCTTTCTGGTATTGATAGTAAAGATTGCCATCGGTAGACTCTGTAAAGCAAAAGCCATTTGGGATATCGTCTTTGCGCATCAACATAACACGCGTACCATCTTTGAAGCGTATGTAGTTGTAGCCATGCGCTTTGTCGTTTCTAAACTCGCCAGCAATAGTATCGCCAGTAGCTGTTATAAGGAGGCCACCACCATCTTTTTTGCTATCTTTAAATTTGCCTTCATATGTGCTACCATCGGCCTTGCGATATTTACTCCTACCATATATTTTGCCTTTACTCCAAAAACCACTATATTCGTCGCCATTGGCATAGGTTAAAGTGCCCTGATAGCAGGTGTCGTTCTTCCAATAGCCCTTGTATGTGTCGCCATTATTATATGTGCACGTTCCCTCGTTTTCGCGCTTATTGTTATACCAGGTTCCTGTGTAAACATCGCCATTATTATATTTAAAGGTGCCATAGCCTTGGCGCACACCTTGAACATTGTCGCCTGTATAAATGCCATCAGCAAACCTAATGGTTCTTGATGCCGACGAGTTGTTGCTATGTCGCTGAGGGCGAGCCTTAGTGGGCTTATTGCTTTTATTGGGGCTACTATCTTTACTGGGATGATGCCCTTTATACTGGCACTCAGTAAGTTTCCGGCCACAGGTTCTGCAGCGTGGCGCAATCTTCTGCGCCCACAGTGAGGCAGAAAACATCAGGGCCGTAAGCGTAACTATAAAAACAGATTTTCGCATATCGTTGCTTCTTATTCTTTATTCATAATAACACAGCAAAGGTCGTAATAAAAAATGAAAACTAACCCCTTTTGTAAAATTATTTTATACCCCAGCGCATTTTTCTTGTGATACGTAGGCATCCCCCACAAAGTAGTACAGGGCCTCCGTGCCCCGTCCTCCAGCAAGAAGCAGGGGTATTCACTCCCCTCTCCAGCGGGGAGGGGGTGGGGCTGTTTATTTGTGTTCATGTTTTGGGCGTAGGTGCTCACCGCCTTCGGCGTTGTTCGCACAGGTCAAAAATAGCACACGGATAGCACTGATGTAACGGATTTAT
>CAKQFW010000310.1 GCA_934230965.1 uncultured Prevotella sp. | reverse complement strand
CTCGTACACACAAATTTGTATCGGTAGCCATACCCAGCTACAACTCTAAAAAAGTAGTTGCAGGCATGATTGAAGACCATCAGGGCAAGCTATGGATTACTACAAACGAAGGCCTGCTGCGTTATGACCCCTATACACAAGCGTCACAAATATTTACCACTACCAATGGGCTGCTTGACAACACCTTCAATCAGGGTTCAGCGTTTTGCAGCCGGTCAGGACGTATCTATATTGGTAGCCAGAGTGGACTTACCGCCTTCTATCCAAACAGTTTTACACACAAGGCAACAATTTACCCTATTGTTGCCACTGACCTATTAGTTAACGGTTTACAGGTAAATAGTTTACAAAACAGCCAACTGTTAAAGGAAGATATCTCGATGACTCGTAAGCTTACGCTCAACTACGATCAAAATTCTTTTGCCATAAAAATGGCAGTTCTATCATATCGTGATGCACAAACTCAACAGTTAGAATATATGCTTGAAGGCTTTGATAAACAATGGCAATATTTATTCAGCGATGGCTATATACGATATACTAACCTTCCTGCAGGACACTATACACTAATAGTACGCAATATTTCGACAGGCAATAACCAAACATATACATTAGATATTACGGTACGCACACCATGGTGGAACACTTGGTGGGCATGGTTTCTATATATTACAGCTATTGCTGCCATGATATATTTTGCCTATCGCTACCTTACACAACGCTCTGAAATGTTGCACCGCATGGCGCTAAACAGGTTTAAATATGAAAAAGAGAAAGAACTATACCGTAGCAAAATAAATTTTTTCACCAATGTAGCACACGAAATACGTACGCCACTCACACTTATCAAATGTCCGCTCACCGACATTATAGAAAAGCCCAACATGGATGATACGATGCGTGAAAGTCTTACTATTGTCGATAAAAACGTTAACCGCTTATTAGATCTCACAAACCAGCTTCTCGACTTCCGTAAAACAGAGCAAGCGGGTTTACGTCTTAATATTGAGCGCTGCAACATTGGCGATATAGTGAAAAATGTATATGTGCGGTTCTCAAGTGTAATGAAAAGAAAAAACATCGAGCACAGCTTATTCTTGCCCGACGAGCCCTTGTATGCTTATATTGATAGAGAAAGTTTCACAAAAATAATATCAAACTTAATAAACAATGCTGTTAAATACAGCGAGAAGCACATCAGCGTTAGCATCAACTCTAATCTACAAGAAGATTCTTTCTGTGTAAGAGTAGAAAATGATGGTCCTGTGATACCTCAGGCCTTACGTCAAAAAGTGTTTACCCCCTTCTTCAGAGCCGAAACGGCCACCACGGCGTCAACAACAGGTACGGGCATCGGATTAGCTTTAGCTCGCACACTATCAGAACTGCATGGCGGAACACTAACCATCGTCGACAGCAATGTGTATAACATCTTTGTTGTTAGTATTCCTATTGGAAAGTCGCCAACTCTCTTGCTTACCGCTGACGAAACGCCTCAACAAGCTACATTCAACAAAGAAGAAGCAGCCCCTATTGAAGACATTGATATTGAGGAGGCCGACATTGACAAGGTGGGCACCGTGTTAATAGTTGAAGATAATAAAGCCATGCAGCAGTATGAAAAGCAGCAGATGAAGCATCTGTATCACGTACTTACAGCTGATAATGGCCAAGAGGCACTGGATATTTTGAAAGAACATCCAGTAGACATTATTGTGTCAGACGCGATGATGGAACCCATTGATGGCTTCGAGCTTTGTAGACAAATAAAAGAGGACGTAAACTTCAGCCACATACCCTTTGTCTTGCTAACAGCCCTTACGCTCGACTCAGCCAAGATCAAAGGCATGGAAAGCGGTGCCGACTCATACATAGAGAAGCCCTTCTCTACCGATTATCTTCTTAATGTGATACAAAACCTGTTACGCACTCGCGAAAATATCAAGAAAGCATATGCTACATCACCATTTACGCCACAAGAGTCGGTATCTATTAGCAAAGCCGACGAGGCGTTTATTCAACGGTTAAAAGATGTGGTATCTGTACATCTGAAAGACAGCGAGTTTGGCATTACAGAGTTGGCCAGCTATATGTGTATGAGCCGCACTAATCTTAACCGTAAAATACGTGGCACCTTTAACCTCACGCCCAATAATTATATCAAAATAGAACGTCTGAAACTGGCCGCTCAAATGATGAAAGAAGGCAACTGCAAAGTAAATGAGG
>CAKQFW010000309.1 GCA_934230965.1 uncultured Prevotella sp. | reverse complement strand
AGCTGATGCCGTTCTATGACAGAATGATGCTGCGCAAGAGATACATTATCGAAACCATTAACGACATGCTGAAGAAAACTATTGGTTTACGAAGCTATGAACTTCATTAGTCTGCACCAACCGAGCACGATTGCAACGGTTGTCAAGATACGATGTGGAAATAAGTTTAATTTCTAAAATAATTCAAATGAACAGCCGCTATAACACCCAATAGTTGCCTATTGGTAATGTTATAGCGGCTGTTTCGTATTGCTAAAGTAGCCCTTTACCAACTACATTAGAGCATTATCATGTTTTGTGCTATGTAGTCACAGGCATAGTCAAAGTCAGGCATGGAATCGATTTTCTTTAGTTTGATATTGCATTTGTTGCAGAAATCACTGATGAGCGCAAATGTGAGCATGTCGCTTACTACGATTTGTTCTGGATGTATTCCGAGCATACAGAAATGGTTGGCGAGTTGTGTAAGCAACTTTTCTGTGTTGTCAGGATAGTCGACGGTTGTGTAAGGTTGCAGCATTTCGCTGTCCGACTGGTTTATTATTATGAACATTCCTGGTATTTTTGGCTGTTCATCGTCTCCAGACATTATCGGACTCTGTATATGCTCCAAACGGCACAAGATGGTTCCAGTCTGTTGCATGCTTGCAACCTTATGTGCAAGAATGTCGTTATTGAATATTGGCTTCACGTATTCAATTTCTTTAAAGGCTGGAGTTTGGGATAGCTGAATGTAGTAGCCATTGTCGCCATGGATGATTAGTGGTATTACAGAACCGCCTTCGTTTGTCGGATAGTCATCTTCGGGGTCAAGTTCCATCTCTTCGTATCCTGTATCTTTAATCTTCTTGATAAAGAATGTAGCTGCACGCAAGGCTTCTTCTGCTATCATAGCGTCATCGCTATCGGTTATACACCATTGTGCTTTATAGGGTTTAAATCTTGTGAAGTCCACCCATCCATGTTTCCTTGGAATACTAATTCCGTGGCTCTCGGCATATTGTCGTATAGTTTTCTTCACATTGTTGTCAATTTCCTTAGCTTGCATGAAGTCGCAGTTAATGCAGTCTGCCTTTGTCACGTTACGCAGATTGTTTAACATTGAGCCATCGCTGTTAAGCATGCGCAGATAAGAAGAAAAACCTTCTTCGCCAATGTATATACCGAGCGAATAGTGCTCACCCCCGTTGCCCATTACAGAGCAGTATGCGTCTTGTCCGTTAGACAATCTGACTGCAAAAATATTTGAGTCAGAAAGCAATTTCCATGCTTCTGTTTCTCTGAAGCGGAAAGCTGCATCAAGCATTGAGTCTGTTAATATCATAAATTTCTGTTTTTGTTTACAAAGATAATTCTTTATTTATTAAGAGCCAAGGAAAGATACGTCTTTTGTTGGGTAAGCAAGTGGGGTAACAGATTGTTTTTCTGAAAAAATGGCAAAAGTTATGTTTGCCACTTGTTTTGTCAATGTTTTTTCGTAATTTGAATTTATTCCTTCGTATCGTCCTCCAAGTCCCTGATTTTCTTCGCTGGCACGCCGGCGACGAGGGTGTTGTCGGGGATATCCTTGGTCACTACGGCGCCTGCAGCCACCACCACATTGTTGCCGATGGTGACGCCGGGCAGGATGGTGACGTTGCCGCCTATCCACACGTCGTTGCCGATGCGCACGGGCTTGGCGATGCCCAGGTGCTGGCGGCGGCCCATCGGCGTGAGCGGGTGGTTGACGGTGGAGATGAGCGTACCGGGGCCTATCATCACGTTGTCGCCTATCCACACCTCGCGGATGTCGAGGATGGTCAGGTTGTAGTTGCCCGTGAAGTTGCGTCCGATGTGGATGTTCTTGCCGTTGTCGCAGTTGAACGTCTTGGCTATCCACACTTTCTCGCCCACCGAGCCGAGCATCCGTTTCAGATAGGCGTACTGTGACTCGTAGTCGGTGTCGTCGATGGCGTTGTACTCCTTGCACCACACGATGGCCCGCTGCTTCAGCCCGTCCACCTCAGGGTCGTCGTAGCAGTATTCCAGTCCTGCCTTCAGTTTCTCTAATTCTGTCATATCCTCTATCCATTAAAATTCCACTTCGTCGGCATTTGCCACGTCCCCAGTCCGATGGCGATAATATCTATCCCATTGTTCAGTTTGAATGCATTCATATTCTTCTCCTATATTAAATTAAAATGTATCGTTCTCATGCCATCACGATGGCCGAGGGGGGAAAGCCGAA
>CAKQFW010000308.1 GCA_934230965.1 uncultured Prevotella sp. | reverse complement strand
TTCAGAGAACTAATGGGTTGGTTTCAGATTATTAAAAGATTGATTTAGAGAATAATATAGAGAATAATTGCATTAGCATATAGCCAACTCGGGTGCAACAATAAGTAGTACGAGGTCTCCGTGCCCCGTACTCCCGACAACAGAAAAGAATATTTAAGCCAATGCCCACTCATACAAGATAGGGATTTGCCTCTACACTAATAGGGATTTACCTTAACGAGAGATTTGAAAAGATTGTTACCTTTGCACACGTAAAAAGAACAAATATCAACTTTCAAAACAAAGAAATCATGATGAAGCGAAACAGAAAAATTGCAACCCTTGCCACTGCAATAATGTTTGCAATATGCTTAACGGCATCGGCAAAAGGAAAAGATATAGAACGAGGCATGAGCAAACAAGAGGTTATGAACATTCTTGGTAAGCCCAAACTGAAGAGCTTTGACGAGAATAGCGACAGATGGGAATATATTAAGAGGTATAGTTTAACGGCAACAAAATATAGCGTTGTGGTATTTGACCGCAACGGACGGGTGATAAGATATGATACCAGATTGATAGATGGTAACAACGATACTGTGGGCAACTGCCAGCATTATCCCACCCCACCGGCCTACTATGATAATAATTTTTCAAACCCAGCAACGGGTTATTGTATGGACGAGGCTGCCTTCAACATACTCTTCAACAAGATAAAGAAGGAGAGCTTTGATGACGATAAATATAATCTGCTGGAGGTGGCCAGCTTAGGCTGCTATTATTCATGCGCTCAAACCGTGCGTATCATGAAGCAGTTTTCGTTCGGCAACGAACAACTGAAGGTGCTGCGCATCATGGCACCACGCATTGTTGACCCACAAAACGCTACCGACATATACGCCGTTTTCACCTTTGATAGCGACAAAGCTACAGCTGGCGAGATAATGAGGGGATGTATATAAGGTAGAAGAACCCGATACATTAGAAACAAGCACACGCTACAGCAGCTGCGCCTTAATGCCGATAGAAAGGCCGAACATATCCCAAAAGCTGATGCTGCCTGTGTGCACAAGGTGCATAACGTAAATATCATTGGTGCTAAGCTCGTAGAAGAAACTCACACTCTTGATATACTTGCGGCGGTTGTTGGGCACAGCCTTGGTGAAGCGCTCGCCCACAAACACATTGGGGCGAAGGCGGGTAGAGAAAGGATAGTAGCCGCTATCATACTTGGTGGGCTGCTTGGTCCAGAAGTCGTGACCAAACACAGTGTTGAGGTAAAGGCCACACTGCAGAGGCTCAAAGCTCCAGTCGTCGTTGATGTATATTGACCACGGAATATAGTTTTGCTTCAGCGTCATGGTAACCTTGGTGTTGTGGCTGTCATACTTGGGCACAATGCCAAAGAGAAGATGCGTCTCCCATTGGCGACGCTTGCCATAATCCCAACCTATGCCCACCGACATCAAACCCATATTGCCACAAAACTGCATGACATGCTGGGTGGGGATAAGGGCGTTCCAGCTACGGCGGTAGCGGTGTATGCGGCGGTCGTAACGGGTGATGGCCACGGTGCTATCGATGGTGCTGGCAGGTTTCTCTACATATATAATAGTGTCGTTCTCGGCTGCACAAGCAAGACAGGGCATGAGCACACACCCAATGACGAGTAGCGCTTTGGTAGCGACAGATTTAAAAATCGATAATCTCATAACTGTACGTTTCAGGTGTGATGGTAAAAATATAATATTGACGTTTTGGGGCGTTGCCCGCCTCATAATATATAATGCCGTTGCTGAAGATATCGTGCTGCTCAGTATGGTGGCCATGACCATAAAGACAGAACTGCAGACGGGGGAAATTGAGGGTGTAATAATTAAACACCTTGGCCACATTGTTGTTAAACTGCTCTGAATAAGGGGCGGCGTGCATACAGATGACGGTGCGGTCGAAGCGGTCGGCATCTTTCTTCACCTCTTCTTCCATAAAATCAAAGTTGGGCACTGGGCGCGAGTAGTCGTACTCAATGGCGTTGGTGTTCAGACACACAAACTTAACACGACCCGCAATAAAGCTAAAGTCGGGATTGCCAAAGATAACCTCATAGGCTTGGTTGCCCGTGCCCAGGCAGTCGTGATTGCCCAGCAAGGTGACAAAGGGCTTGTTAAGCGTTTTTAGCAAGTCGCGACTCCACTGATACTCTTTCGTGGCGCCAAAGTCGGTAATGTCGCCACCGTGCACCACAAAATCGATGTCGGTGCGGCGA
>CAKQFW010000307.1 GCA_934230965.1 uncultured Prevotella sp. | reverse complement strand
CGTCGGGCTTGTCAATGCCCATGCCAAAGGCGTTGGTGGCCACCATAACGCGCACCTCGTCGTTCGACCACAGCTTTTGTCGTTCGTCTTTCACACGTGGTTCCAGCCCAGCGTGGTAAAAGGTGGCGCTTATGTTGTTTTTGTTTAGCAGGTCGCTAATCTCCTTTGTCTGCTTACGGCTACGCACATACACAATGCTGCACCCCGTCATGGTTTGCAGTATGTGGGTCATCTCGCCTATCTTGTCTTCAGTTTCTCGCACCACATAAGCCAAGTTTTTGCGCTCAAAGCTCATGCGAAATACGTTCTTCTGGCTAAACGATAGTCGCTCTTGTATGTCGTCAATAACCTGGTGGGTGGCGGTGGCCGTAAGGGCCAGCACGGGGGCATCGGGCTTCAGGCGACGTATGTCGGCAATGTGTAGGTAAGAGGGGCGAAAGTCGTAGCCCCACTGACTGATGCAGTGGGCCTCGTCTACGGTGATAAAGCTCACCTTCATGTGCCCCAGCTTGGTGATAAACAGGGGCGAGGCAATGCGCTCGGGCGACACATACAACAGCTTGGTGCTGCCCAAGATGCAGTTTTCAAGGGTGGTAACAATCTCAGGCCTACTCATGCCCGAATAGATGGCGGCAGCCATGATGCCACGGTTGCGCAGGTGCTGCACCTGGTCTTTCATCAGGGCAATAAGTGGGGTGATGACAATGCATACGCCCTCCTGGGCAAGGGCTGGCACCTGAAAAGTTATCGACTTGCCGCCGCCTGTGGGCATCAGTCCTAAGGTGTCTTTGCCACTGCCTATGCTTTCAACAATGTCGCGCTGTATGCCGCGAAAATTGTCAAAGCCCCAATATTGTTTTAGTATCTGAACATACTTGTCGGTCATGCCCTGTCTTTTTTCGTGGCTCTGTGCGCCAGTGGTGTTGGTGGATGTCAGTCGAGTGTGCGCGTGGTGTCTTCGTCTTCGTCGGTGGGCCTGATGTCTTCAATCTGCAGTTGCACCAGGTTGCGCTTAAAAATGTTATCCTCCAGCGTGTAGGCAATGTCGAAGCTACGTTTCGACTTGATGTATCGTGCCGACGCACTTTGCCCGAAGGCAATGCCGTTTACCACGTTGCTCGATTTCGAGTCAACCAGCTCCAGCTTGATGTGCTCTTGCTCGCGTCCCACCACCTTGCTCGTACCATAGTCGTACACGCCCACGGTGCAGAACACGGGTTTCGGGTTACAGGGCCCGAAGGGTGCAAAGCGCTTGAGGTCGTTGTGCAGACGTTTGGTTACATCTTTAAAGTCGATGATAGCGTCGATATCGAGCATCGCCTCGGTTTGTTCGGGCTGAATATGCTCGTCGACGTAATGCTGAAAGCGACGTCTGAATTCAGGTATGTCGTCCCAGCGCAAGGTGAGGCCAGCGGCATAGGTATGACCGCCAAAGTTGATAAGTATGTCGCGACAACTCTTGATGGCCGAGTAGATGTCGAAGCCCGTAACGCTGCGTGCCGACCCCGTGGCTATGTTGCCATCGCGAGTGAGCACCACCGTGGGGCGGAAATATATTTCGGTAAGACGTGAAGCCACAATGCCTATAACGCCCTTCTTCCAGTTTTCGTCGTACAGCACGATAGAGGTATGGTGGCGCTGACTCTCTAGGCGCGACACAATCTGGTTCGCCTCCTCGGTCATCTGCTTGTCAATATCTTTGCGCTGCTCGTTATAGCCATCAATGTGCTTGGCCACCGTCAGCGCATGGCTTAGGTCTTTCTCTACCAGCAGGTCTACACTCTCTTTGCCGTTGTCCATACGTCCCGAGGCATTGATGCGTGGTCCTATCTTAAAGATAATATCGCTCATAGCAATCTCTCTGCCGTTCAGCCCGCACACATCAATAATGGCCTTCAATCCCACGCTGGGGTTCTGGTTCAGTATCTTCAAACCATGAAAAGCCAGTATGCGGTTTTCTTCTACCACCGGCACAATGTCGGCAGCAATGCTCACAGCACAGAGGTCGAGCAGCGGTATGAGGCGCGAAAACGGTATGCCGTTGTTCTTAGCAAAAGCCTGCATCAGCTTAAAGCCCACGCCACAGCCACACAGGTGCTTAAATGGGTAGCTGTCGTCGGCGCGCTTGGGGTTCAGAATGGCCACGGCGGGCGGCAACACATCGTCGGGCACGTGGTGGTCGCAGATAATGAAGTCGATACCCAAACTCTTGGCATAGGCCACCTCTTCAATGGCCTTGATGCCACAGTCGA
>CAKQFW010000306.1 GCA_934230965.1 uncultured Prevotella sp. | reverse complement strand
GCAAGCTTTGGTCAGCACCAAAGCAACCCCATCTGGGTGGGCTTAAACTTCTCGCCCGCTATGGATGTTCGTAACGCCAATGGTGTTTACAACAACGACCCCTTCAACTGTATTGAGAAAAACCCCTGGGGCTTAATTCACGCAAACAAGAACGATCGTAACCGCACGATGGTGAACGGCCATATCGACCTGAAGTTTAACATTGCTAAGGGCCTTACCTTCACCACTACTAATGCTGTCGACTATAACGACTATAAGACCTATACTATGGGCTCTAAGCTCGTGATGGGTTCTACATCTATGACCAACAGCAATGCTCAGGTACTGGCACTGCAGAGCACTAACAACCTTACCTATGCAGGCAAGTGGGGCGACCACAACCTCGTAGCAACAGGTGTATGGGAGGCTGCCAGCAACGAAACCCGCCTCATGGGCATTGAGGGTAACAATATGGTGCACGAGCTGCTGGGCTATTGGAACGTTAAGGATGCCGCTTCGCGCGACGCCAGCAACGGCTACCAAAAGTGGTCTATGCTCTCAGGTGTGGCACGTGTGATGTATAACTATGCCGACCGCTACATGCTTACCGGTACGCTGCGTGCTGATGGTTCAAGCCGCTTCCAGAACAAAAAGTGGGGCTACTTCCCCTCAATAGCTGCTGCATGGACTGTTTCAAACGAAAAGTTCTTTGAGCCTCTGAAAAACTCTATCGAGTATTTGAAGGTTCGCGCAAGCTATGGTGTTATCGGTAACCAGGATATCACTCCTTATTCTACACTCGGTGGCCTCTCTACCTTAGGCTACAACTATGGTATGACTTCAAACACAACAGGTTACTGGATTGGCGACCTCGGTACGCCTGACCTGACATGGGAGAAGGTGCATCAGTTTGACTTTGGTATCGACCTCGGCCTGCTGAAAGGACGCTTGAACCTGGGTATCGACTTCTTCTCAAAGAAAACTACCGACGCGCTGCTTATCCAGAAACCTACAAACTCTTCGGGCGACGTTAAATACTGGTCAAACGCTGGTGAGGTGAGCAACAAGGGTGTTGACCTGAACGTTACAGCACACGTTATTCAGACTAAGGACTTCCAGTGGACAACCACCATCAACGCCAGCTACCTGAAGAACGAGGTAACGAAGCTTACCGCTCAGAGCCCCCGTCTTTATGGCGAGAAACCATCGGCTGGTTCGGTTGACCCCTGTACCATCATTACTAAGGGCGAGGCCATCGGTACATTCTATGGCTTCAAGTGGGCAGGTGTAGAGAAGAACGCTGACGGCAATTTTGTTGATATGTACTATAAGGCTGATGGCACAAAGACCGATAATCCTAACAAGGATACTGACCGCTTCGTGCTCGGACACGCTAACCCCGATGTAACCGTAGGTTGGAACAACGCCATCACATATAAGAACTGGGAGTTTAACGCCTTCTTCAATGGTGCCTTTGGTGCTAAGCGTTTGAACCTTGTGCGCTACTCAATGAACAGCACACCTGGTGCTTCGCCTTTCGTTACTGATAAAGATTACTTCTCACAGGTGGGTATCACCATGCCTACTTATGGAAAGGGTAAGAGCTATGGTAACTCTTCTAAGTGGCTTGAGAACGCCGACTACTTCCGTTGCGAGAACATCAGCGTAGCTTACACGCTGCCTCGCTCTCTGATGAAGTTTGCCGATGTGCGTTTGTCATTCTCTGCTCAGAACCTCTTCACCATCACTGGTTACAAGGGTATCGACCCCGCAGGTATCGCCTTCTCTGATGTTAACGTTGATAACAACAACGGTATCGATATGGGTGCTTATCCTAACCCACGTACCTTCACCTTCGGTGTACGCTTGAACTTCTAATCTTTCAACTACTAATTACAAAAAAACGAAACAATATGAAATCTAAGATATTTTATGCTTGTCTGTTCGCTGCATCGGTGCTTACTTCTTGTAGCGATTTCCTTGAGGAGAACCCCAAGGGTGTATTGTCAGGCGACGTTTATTTCTCTGCTGTGCAAGACTTTGATCTGGCAGCCAACTCTCTTTACGAGAAAATTAACCAAACACAGTCGTGGACGAACCCCATGTACCCCCAGTGGCAGGGCGACGATATGACTGCCAACCCGGCTTCTAACAAGCAGGCTGTGGCTGCCCTCGACGTGTTCAGCTCTGATGGTGGTAACAAGGGCGTTACCGATGCTTGGAACTTGCACTATAACATGATTAAGGCTGCCAACTTTATCATTGATGGTGCTGCA
>CAKQFW010000305.1 GCA_934230965.1 uncultured Prevotella sp. | reverse complement strand
GATACGAATAATATGCCTATACCAGGTGTAGTTATTCAGGTAAAGGGAAAAGATAAGCAAACCACTACTGATGTCGATGGGGCTTTTATGCTCGACTTTAACGATAACGATATGCTGGTTTTTAAACATATTGGCTATCTGTGTCGTGAAGAACGTGTGAAGGTAAAGAAAAACCATACATATATTGTGCATCTTACAGATCGTTTTGCTACCGACGATGCTCCTGTAACTGATAAAACAGGAATGTCTCAACTTGATGCAACGATGCTGGGATCAACTGCTACGGTACAAGGTAAAGATATGGAGAAATATCTTTCTACCGACATCCTCACTTCGTTGCAAGGACGTTTGCCAGGATTCAATATTATGCAATATCGTGGTTTTGACTTACAACGCACTTCGGTAAACACATCTGGTGACCTTATTGGAAATCGTCCTGCTAGTTATGGAGCATTACCATTTAGCGATAATACACGTTTCAGCTTATCGT
Source organism: uncultured Prevotella sp. (assembly GCA_934230965.1). Taxonomy (GTDB): domain Bacteria; phylum Bacteroidota; class Bacteroidia; order Bacteroidales; family Bacteroidaceae; genus Prevotella. The sequence continues at coordinate 1,810 of CAKQFW010000305.1, read as the reverse complement.
CTCGTGGTATGTCCCCAGTAGTAATAGTAGATGGTATGGAGCGCGAATATTTATCGCTCGACCCCGAGGCCATAGAGACGGTAACGCTACAACGCGATGCGCTCTCAAGCATGTTTTTGGGTATGAAGAGCTCGCGTGGCGCTCTTATCATTACTACAAAAAATCCTACTATACGTAAACCTCATTTCTCGTTTACGGGTAAATGGGGCTTGCACAGCAATGTGAAAGACCAAAAGCCGCTTAGCGCTTCTGAGTATTCGTATCTGCTGAACGAGGCTTTGCAAAACGATGGTAGCAGCGCCCTGTATTCGGCTTCCGACTATCAGAAATATCTTGATGGCACGCAGCCCTTTACGCATCCTGACGTAAACTGGTATGATGAACTGATGAACAAGAACGCTTTGTCGCAGTCGTATAATTTAAATGTTTCGGGTGGCGGACGTGTGGCTCAATATGTGGTTTCGTTAGGTTATACTAACGAGGAAGGTTTGTTTAAAACCAATAAAGATAATGGTTATAACACCAATTTTAACATAAATCGGTATATGATATCGTCGAAGGTGAACATAAATATCACCCCCGACTTTACTGCACAGATGAACGCCATAGCTCGTGTTATTGAGGGCAATCAGCCAGGTGGCTCAGGCTCGGGCTATAGCGATTTGTTGCTCAACATATGGCGTACGCCTAACAATGCATACCCTGTTAAGAACCCTAATGGCTCGTGGGGCGGCACCATTTCATATACAAACAACTTGGCTGCACAGGCTTGGGAGTCGGGTTATCTCAATGATAATACTCGAGACATTATGGCTAATATCAAGTTGAAATATGATTTCAATAAATTGGTAAAGGGTTTATCTGCTCGTTTTATGGGTAGTGTTACAAATCAAACACGCACGGCCATAGTGCGTACAAAGCAGAACCCCGTCTTTAAGTACTTGATTGACGAGAATGGTAAGGAAACGTATACGCAATATGGTGCTTCGGTATCGCAGAGCAACGCGTTTCGCCATGTTGCCACTTATCAGAACCTTTACGGACAGTTGGCTATCGACTATGAACGTCACTTTGGTAAGCATCATTTTAAGGGTAGCTTGATGGGTGACACACGTCATGAGGTGGTACAGTATGACTTACCTATGATACCCTCGAATATTATGGAGAGTGTGAAGTATGACTATGACCAAAAATATATGGCCGAGGCATCAGTAGTGCAGAGTTATTTCAATCGTTATTCACCAGGAAACCGTTGGGGCACATTCTTTGCGTTTGGATTGGGATGGAACTTGAAAAAGGAGCTCTTTATGCAAGACGCTGATTGGCTTGACAAATTGAAATTGCGTGCCACATATGGACACACTGGCAATGGTATTGACAACTCTGGTTATTATCGTTATCGCCAAACCTTTTCTCAAAATGCCACAACATCTTATCCGCAAGGTTCATCGCAGAGTAATGGCATTTTTACCAACGAGAATACGCCTCTTTACAACCCTTACCTAACATGGGAAAAGGCTCATAAACTGAATGTGGGTGTTGACTTTGCCTTGCTGAAACATCGTCTGAGTGGTACTGTTGATTATTATAATGATAAGTATACTGACCTGTTGCAGACTCGTGGAAAGAGTATCGCATTGCTGGGTATAGAATATCCTACTGAGAATATAGGTAAATCGCGTCGTCAGGGCGTGGAACTGTCGGTTACATGGCAAGACCATGTGGGGGCTTTCAATTATTATGTTACAGGAAACTGGAGCATAGAAAAGACAAAACTGCTGTTTATGGACGAGCAAGCTACACCCTATGC
>CAKQFW010000304.1 GCA_934230965.1 uncultured Prevotella sp. | reverse complement strand
AAGCTACACCATCCAATTCAATCTCCTTAGCGTGCTCAATAAACTTGCTCACCACAACAGGATGGTCTTCGCTTACATTGGCAGCCAACTGCAAGAATCGTTTCAGCTCATCTTCGTTTGAACAAACGTTCATAGCAGCACCCGAGAGCACATAGCTGGGACGAACCAATACGGGGAAACCAACACGCTCGATAAAGCGGTCAATATCCTCCATGCTTGTCAGAGCACTCCACTCAGGCTGGTTAATGCCGTTATTGGTAAGCATCTGCGAAAACTTAGCACGGTCTTCAGCATTATCAATATCTTTAGCCTTTGTACCGAGTATGGGTACATGCTGCTCGTCAAGACGAATAGCCAAGTTGTTAGGAATTTGTCCACCAGTAGATACCACTACGCCGTGCGGTTGCTCAAGGTCGATGATATCCATTACACGCTCGAATGTCAACTCATCAAAGTAGAGACGGTCGCACATGTCATAGTCAGTAGAAACGGTCTCAGGGTTATAGTTGATCATTACTGAGCGATAGCCCTCTTTGCGAATAGTGTTCAAAGCCTGAACGCCACACCAGTCAAACTCAACCGAAGAGCCAATACGATAAGCACCCGAACCCAATACAACGATTGAACGATGATCGTTTTCAAATGTGATGTCGCTCTTCACACCAGCATAAGTAACATACAGATAGTTAGTCTGTGCAGGATACTCGGCTGCCAATGTATCAATCTGTTTCACAACGGGCAAGATGCCATAATTTTTACGCAGATTGCGCACTACGAGCGATGCCTTCTGCATTGATTTCAGCTCATCCTCAAGGCCCACGGCACGTGCCACCTGGAAGTCAGTAAAGCCGTACACCTTGGCTTTACGCAGCAATTCGCGGTCAAGCGTATTAATGTTGCAGCGCTTCATAGCCTCATCAATCTCGATGATATGCTTCAGTTTCTCTAGGAACCACTTATCAATCTTTGTCAGCTCATGAATATCGTCAACGGTGTAGTCCTTATGCATTGCCTTTGATATAACGAAGACACGCTTATCAGTAGGTTCGCGCAGAGCAGCATCAATATCGTCAATCTCGAGTTCTTTATTTTCAACAAAGCCGTGCATACCCTGACCAATCATGCGCAAACCTTTCTGGATAGCCTCCTCAAAGTTGCGTCCGATAGCCATTACCTCGCCCACCGACTTCATTGATGAGCCAAGTTCCTTATCAACGCCACGGAATTTAGAGAGGTCCCAACGAGGTATCTTACAAACTACATAGTCGAGAGCAGGCTCAAAGAAGGCGCTGGTGGTCTTAGTTACCGAGTTTTTCAGTTCGAACAAGCCATAACCCATACCCAACTTAGCAGCAACAAAAGCCAAGGGATAACCAGTGGCCTTAGAAGCCAAAGCCGATGAACGGCTCAGACGAGCATTTACCTCAATCACGCGATAGTCTTCGCTAACAGGGTCAAAAGCATACTGCACGTTACACTCGCCCACGATACCGATATGGCGAATAATCTTGATTGACAATGCACGCAGTTTATGATACTCGCTGTTAGTGAGTGTTTGCGACGGAGCGATAACAATACTTTCGCCCGTATGGATGCCCAGAGGGTCGAAGTTTTCCATGTTACAAACCGTGATACAGTTGTCGTAACGGTCGCGCACCACCTCATACTCAATCTCCTTCCATCCCTTCAAGCTCTTTTCAACGAGCACCTGGGGTGAGAACGAGAAAGCCTTTTCAGCCAGTTTGTTCAGTTCGTCTTCATTGTCGCAGAAGCCACTACCCAAACCGCCCAGTGCATAAGCAGCACGAAGAATAACAGGATAGCCCAGTTCAGCAGCAGCCTTACGAGCCTGTTCAATGGTTTCGCAAGCCTCGCTCTTAATGGTCTTAACATCAATCTCGTTCAGCTTTTCAACAAACAGCTCACGGTCTTCAGTGTCCATGATAGCCTGAACGGGAGTACCCAATACCTTAACGTTATATTTTTCAAGAACACCTGTCTGATACAGTTCTACGCCACAGTTAAGCGCTGTCTGTCCGCCGAAGGCGAGCAAGATGCCATCAGGTCTTTCCTTTTCAATAACACGCTCAACGAAGTAAGGTTGTACGGGCAAGAAATATATTTGGTCGGCTACGCCTTCTGAGGTCTGCACAGTAGCGATGTTTGGGTTTATCAGCACCGTTTTCACGCCTTCTTCGCGCAATGCCTTCAATGCTTGCGAACCAGAATAGTCAAACTCGCCTGCCTCACCAATTTTGAGAGCGCCCGAACCGAGCAGCAGTACTTTCTTTATATTATCGTCTTTCA
>CAKQFW010000303.1 GCA_934230965.1 uncultured Prevotella sp. | reverse complement strand
GGCAAGGGATAGGCCAAGGTCTTTCCAGTGCCTGTGGGCGACAGCACGACAATATCGGCTGCCGACTGGCTAAAGGCCTGTGTTACTTGTTCTTGCATCTCGCTAAGCGCGCTGATGCCCAGCTTTTTTAATATATTATTTCTTTCCATTTTCTTGTTTTAAAAGGCGGTCCATTTCTTCAAATTGCTTACCCATATTGAGATTTAAATAAATGGTGTAAAGTGGCAAACCCCATACCGACACATTATCGGGACTTAACTTGCGATACTTTTCTAAATAGGGCAAGGCACTTTTATACATCTTTTGAAGCGTTGAACGCTGTGTACGCAATAGTTTATTGTCGTTACTAATTTTAATACCTTGATTAAAGAAGGCCAATCCTGCATTAAGATAGGCATCGGCCAAGGTGTCGTTTCTAACAATCAACTTATCACAAATGTCAACGCACTCTTGATAACGATCTTCTTGAAGCAGCACTGAACTACGGGCAAAAAGAAACACCATGTTTGTGCTGTCAACTGAAAGCCCCTTATCGCATATCTGCATAGCCTTTTCTGCGTTTCCGCACACCGTAAAGTAATGGTTAAACAAGCGTGGGAAATAATACATTGACAGTGGGAACTGGGAAAAGCCTCGTTCCAAGGTAGCGATATATTGTGTAGTATCTTTCTTCAACAAAAACGTTTCAGAGAGATACTGATATTTCAAATTTAATGATGCCGTGTCGCGCATAGCCCACTGAACATGCTTCAATGTTTTATCGGCATCTTGCATTTTATAACCACTATACATGGCCATATAGGCAGCCTTAAAGATGGTTGTCGAATCGGTCTTTACAAAATCGTAATTAGAAAATAAGGGTTGTTCGCTACAACCAATAAAGGCATCAAACATACTGTATGCCTCGCTATAGTTGTTTTTCTTCACAAAGAACATACCACCATTATACAGGTTCTTACGGTATAATGACAACAAGTCGGCATGCTTCTTTCGATATTTTGGCTCTACATTGCCTTTCTTGTCGGGCATGGCATCTACTGAATCGCAGCTTTCGTATATTTCAAACATTTTTCTTGCGCTGATAAACAGTTTGGCGGTATCAGCCTTCTGCTTCAGATACATTTGCTCATTAACGTTGTCGTATTGTTTCTTGACAGCGCTAAATAGTATTTCCCATATTTTAAAATTCTGTCGGTTAGCCGAATCTTTTAACAAAGTAGCCATCAACTGCTCGGCCTTGTCTAAATTCTGCCCACTCTTAACATAGCCTTTTGCCATAGACATCTCTTTCTTTTGTGCAAAAGACACTAAAGAAAAGATCATGAAACAAAAAAATAATACAAGAAAACGTCTGTAACTCATCATCACTTTCAAACAATCATTAATGAATAAACACCTTAAAACTACAAAACAATCAAAAAAAAGGCCTCCCCATATCCTATATACATAGTGTATATGGGGAGGCATATAAACAACTATTTGGTCAACACAATTAGTTGCCGCTGAGCTTCTTCATCTCAATAGTACGGCTATCATTCTCACCAAACAGTGTGTAGTAGCACTGATAGAGAGGATATGACCAGTTTGACTCGCTGCAAGTGGGATCGAGGTCGCGAGCCTTCTCAAGATAGCCCATCGACTCTTCTACAACCTTCTTCTGCGCGTCGACATTCTCAATACCAGCAGCTTTTGCGTTCAAGCAGAAGCCCAAGTAGGTATAAAGAATCGACTTCTTAGGTTCAATCTCAATAGCCTTCTTAAAGTTTTCGGCAGCCTCGTCAAACTTGCTTTCGTTCATGCGAGTTTGAGCACGTATAGCATATGCTGAGAAGCACTTAGGATCTTCAGCCAACTTGGCATTGATAATGGCATCCTGCTTATCTTTCATACCCAAGTTGCCATACATATTAGCAAGGTTGCTGAAAATTTCCTCGCTCTTATCCTTAGCATAAAGTTGCTCAAACTGTGCGAGACATTTTACTGAATCTTCACGAGTTTTAAGAGTCTGCTGCATCAGATACATCTTCAATGACAAAGCGTCTTTGTATGAAGCTGTATCAGCAAGAGCGATGTCGCAATACTTGTTTGCCAGATCGTTATCCTTGTTCTGGAAGGCAAGTACAGCTGTTACACGAGCAACCTCACCCAGATACTGATCAGCACCTTTGCTCATATCACGATCAGCAAACAGGTGGTCAGAACCACTCTGCACATACATACCATAATAACGCATAGCATCTTGCTGCTTACCTGCGGTTACGGCATCCTGACCTGCATTGAGCAGATGAAGACGCAATGGCCAAAGGGCCTGCTGGTTGT
>CAKQFW010000302.1 GCA_934230965.1 uncultured Prevotella sp. | reverse complement strand
AAGCAGCTCAACGTTAGCTCGGCTCGTCGCCGTTTGAACAACTTCAAGAACAACCTGAAGAACGTGGCTAAGCGTGGCGAAGATGCACTCGACACTGAGCGTGGCCGACTGATGCGTCGCTATGAGCAGCTGAAGCAAGAGGTGCAGACTTATGAAAACAACCTCGGCTTCTTGAATGTAAGCAGCAAGAAGGGCAACAGCCTTATCGACGAGATGAACCGCAAGGTGCAGAAGCTGCGCGACGATATGGAACTGGTGAAGCAAAAGATTAAAGCTATCGACAGCGAGAACAAAGACAACTAATAACGTCTGACGTGTAAACAGCATAAGGGGGAGACGAAGCCATAACACGCTTTATCTCCCTTTTTTATGCCCATGGCTTTATTTTGTGACCCTTCAATATCTGAAATATGAAAAAAAATATGTAAGTTTGCGATATGAAAAGCGTAAGACCCAAGAAAAATCTCGGCCAGCATTTCCTGACCGACCTCAATATAGCCAAAGCCATCGCCGACACGGTAGATGCTTGTCCCGATATTCCGGTCCTCGAGATAGGGCCAGGCATGGGTGTGCTCACACAGTATCTTGTTACCAAACCACGTGAGGTAAAGGCCGTAGAGATTGACACCGAGAGTGTGGCCTATCTGCACGAAAACTTCCCATCGCTGCGCGACAACATCATTGGCGACGACTTCTTGCGCATGAACCTTAACGACATCTTCGGAGGTCGACAGTTTGTGCTCACGGGCAACTATCCTTACGACATCTCGTCGCAGATATTCTTTAAGATGCTCGACTATAAAGACCTCATTCCTTGCTGCACAGGCATGATACAGCGCGAGGTGGCCTTGCGCATGGCATCGGCTCCAGGCAATAAGGCTTACGGCATCTTGTCGGTGCTCATACAGGCGTGGTATGACGTAGAGTATCTGTTCACCGTAGACGAGCACGTGTTCAACCCACCGCCAAAGGTGAAGAGTGCCGTGATACGTATGACGCGCAATAAGGTTACCGACCTGGGATGCGACGAGCGTCTCTTTAAGCGCATCGTTAAGGCGGTGTTTAATCAGCGTCGTAAGATGCTGCGCGTAAGCCTGAAACAGGTGTTTGCTGGTACCCCCGCTCGCCCCGAATTCTATACAAACGACATCATGACACGTCGCCCTGAACAGCTCTCGGTGGCCGAGTTTGTAACCCTCACCAATATGGTGGAGGCCGAGATGCAGGCCGTTGCTCCCGCTGCTACCCAGGCCGAAGGCTAAGAAGCCGAGAAAACGATAAAGCAAAGCACACGCACAGCGCGAAAAGAAAAAAGACGCACAAACAGTTGTGAATATCGTATATTATCACTAAATTTGTGCAACTGATTTGACAATATAAACCAATAACGATAATTTATATGATTGACGTAAAAGAAACATTGACAGGTGCCACTGAGCGCATGGAGATGGCAGCCATGTATCTCGAAGAGCAGTTGGCACGCATCCGTGCCGGACGCGCCAATGTGGCTATCCTCGAAGGAATAAGAGTGAGCTCATATGGCTCAATGGTTCCTCTGAACCAGGTGGCTAACGTGTCGGTACCCGACCCGCGCACCATCGCCATCCGTCCTTGGGATAAGAAGGCCATTCGCGATATCGAAAAGGCTATCATGGATAGCGACGTAGGCATTACACCCGAAAACAATGGCGAGATTATTCGTCTGGGTATACCGCAGCCTACCGAGGAGCGCCGTAAAGAACTGGTAAAACAGTGTAACAAGATTGGCGAGAAGACCAAGGTTGAAATTCGTAACGCTCGTGGTGACATCAAAGAAAAGCTGAAGAAAGCCATCAAAGACGGCCTTTCAGAAGATAATGAGAAGGACGCTGAGGCTGAATTGCAGAAAATTCACGACAAGTTTATCAAGCGCGTTGACGACTTGCTTGCCGAGAAGACAAAAGAAATTATGACCGTATAATATATAAAGGTAAAAAGGTAAAAAGGCAAAACGGTAAAGAACGTTCTGGCATATTGTGCTGAGAACGCTTTGCCCCTCTTATGCTTTTTACCTTTTTACCTTTTTTACTTTTTCTACCTTTATATGAAGGGACTCGTAATAAAAAACACTGGAAGCTGGTACACCGTGAAGACCGACGACGGCAACATTGTGGAAAGCAAGATTAAAGGCAACTTTAGATTGAAGGGCATACGCAGCACCAACCCCGTGGCTGTGGGCGACCGCGTTGAGATTATTCGTAACCAGGAGGGCACCGCCTTCATCAGCGCCATCGAAGACCGACGCAACTATATCATACGCAAGTCGCAAAACTTAAGTAAGCAGAGCCATATCATTGCGGCCAATGTAGACCAGGCT
>CAKQFW010000301.1 GCA_934230965.1 uncultured Prevotella sp. | reverse complement strand
TACTTGAACTCTGGTGTTTTAGCCATAATGTTATTTTATATATGATTGTTTAAAATGTTCTTACTGATTATAAATGCTTCATCAAGCATATATACCGTCTCTTTGAATTTGGTTTAAAAGCATCGGATTCATATTGTTACGTAATCGAACAATATCAACAGGTTTACCGAAAAGCTCCTGCAATTCTTCTTTTATATGTACCATCAAGAACAAATCGGGCTTTTTCATTTCAACACATACGTCAATATCGCTATCTTCGGTTTGTTCGTCTCTCGCTACAGAACCAAAGATACCAATCTTCGTGATACCATAAGCTTCAGCCTTAGCACTTAAGTATTGGCGAAGTAATATGATATAGTCGTCTGCTTTTTTCATTGTTGTTTTACTTTACAATGCAAACTTACATTTTAATTCTCAAAACACCAAGTATTTTACATATATTTTATATGTTTAAGAATACAAATATCACAAGATTAAACCAAACATTAATAAATAATATCAAAACGGCATATCAGGATAGCGGTGCTTCAGCGCTTCGGCATCGGTCATCAGCTTGGCGTGAAAAGCTTTATATTCGGCACTATCAGGGTTGAGAGGACGATGCGCAAGGCCGCGCTTGATGGGTGCCCACGCCTTCATAAAGGCTTTGGCCTCATCAGAGAAGAACGTGTCGACCATTCGTTGCCAAATATATTCTACAGCTACGGCAGAGGGGTGCAACATATCGTCGGCATAAAAGCGATAGTCGCGCAACTCGTCGTTCACAATCTCGTAAGCAGGAAAATAGGTCACCACTGCCCCACTCTGCTCGCTGTTAGAGGCATTGTCATGAGATAGTTGCTGAGAAGAAGGAGCAAACTCTTTAGCCAGTTTATCAGCAGCAAGCAGCAACGTGGCCTTTGAAAGCTGACTGCCATGATAGCCATACTTAGCATAACGTATAGGGCTAACGGTGATGATTATTTGCACATCGCTACGACGTTGATGCAAGATATTGATAGCCTGCCGCAGATAGTCGGCACACTCGTCAACCGACAGTTCGCGTTCTTCAAACAAACGTTGTGGGCGCTTCTGGCAGTTATCTACTATCTCGCCCGTTTCTTTTAAGATATACACATGATTAGTGCCCAGCGTGAAAACAGCCACACGCGGTGCCACTGTGGTGCGCTGCACCGTATGCAAGATGCTGGCAGGATTATACATCACGCCAAAGGGGTTTACGGTAGCGCGAAACATATCGTCGCTGAACCGACGCCCTATGTTGTCGGCAAAGCAAGAGCCCACGAACAGCATCTCCTCACAAGGGGCAATGCTGAACGTGGGACTCGGTATATCTACAATTGTTCTAAATTGCATGCAAGAAAAAAGAGTTTTACTTAACCATCTTTTCGTCTTCAACTTTTACTTCGGCCAGAGCTTCTGATTTAGCTTTAGCAGCCATGCGCTTCTTGCGCTCCTCATAATACACACCGCCAAGAACGGCAATGATTAAGAGCGCAAAAGCGATGTAAGCCACCGTCTCAGTATCGCGCACACTCTGCGGTTTGAAGGTAAGCACCACCTTATGTTGTCCAGCCTTTACGTTGATGGCACGTAGCACATAGTCGACACGTCCCACCTCAACGGGCATACCATCAACGGTAGCTGTCCAGCCAGGATAGTATATTTCAGAGAACACCACGATGCCACCCTTGCTTGAATGAATGTCGTAGGTAAGTTCGTTAGGCTCAAACTTCGTCAGTTTCACTACCGAGAGGTCGTCTTGGGGCAGCGCATTTCCCAGTTTTTCCTTAAACTTAGCATCTGCCACAGCCTCATGGCGAAGGTTCATCTTGCCCAGTGCTCCCAGCTCGTCGTTGGCGTTATCAACATAGCTGATCTGGTTAACAAACCAAGCATTGCCATAAGCATAGGGGTTGAGCATGGGCACGGTTTGTCCACCTTGCAGCGGTAAGATAAAGTATTTGGCATTAAGCATATTGAGCACGGGGAAGATAGAGTCGCCCGCCACCTTGGTCATATCGCCCTGAGCCTGAGCCACGGCGCCATAAATGCGTTGCATCTCGGGCGAAATATAGGCATCAATCAGCTCTTGGTAGCGACGCAGTTTAGCGGCATGATATCCGCCAATGCTCTTGTGGTAGTAAGAGGTTTCGTTCTCGTTGAAGGTGCTTGACGCGAGGTTCAGCACACGATAGTTGAGCGAACGGTCTTGCAAGATTTGCTTATCAGTAGCAGTCATTGCGGGCGGGTTATCGCGCACGCTCTTCTCTACAAACATGCCATCGTTCAGATAACGTTTATCTACCTGCCACAGGTCAACAAGGCAGAGCAGCAACATACACATCACCATGTATCCAGCCTGCAGTTTCTTCTTCATCCACCGCACCAGCAAGGCGGTACCCACAACG
>CAKQFW010000300.1 GCA_934230965.1 uncultured Prevotella sp. | reverse complement strand
GCGGCTTTCCCCTCCCCTTCTTGCTCTGGCAAGCGACCAAAGGTCGAGCGATGGAGGGGAGTGAATGGCCTTGCTAATACAACATGAAGTATTTGTATAGAATAAGAGCATGGTGCATTAGTAGGAATAAGAAATTAGACTTTTGCAAACTCAAGTAGGACAGGGGTCTCCGTGCCCCGTCCTCCCACAAGAAGCAGGGGTATTCACTCCCCTCTCCGACGGGGAGGGGACGGGGGTGGGGCTGTTTATTGGGTTGCTGGAGGACGGGGCACAGAGGCCACCGTCCTACTATGGTTTGCCTCGCACATCACATGAATTCTTCACTCTTCATTCTTCGTTCTTCACTCTTCATTCTTCACTCTTCCCTCTTCCCTCTTCACTCTTCACTCTTCACTTAACAACGCCCCGTCCTACATTGTATCAACAACGCCAACACATTGATAATAGAACGTTTATACGTGTTGAATAGTTAAATAAACACAATTATAAGTGCCTTTGTTTGATATTATGTTTTGAAAACATTATTTTTGCAAAACATAATAGCTGCTTTTAACCCAAATCACCCTGTATGAAGAGCCCAACAGACTTTTTATGGACGACTTAACACAAACCACCCTTTCTTCAACGTTGAAATGTAGAAGGATGATGGTTATTCGTTCATAAAAGTGTAGGATTTAAGTGGTTGAACGTTCATAAAAGTGTATAAAATGAGGGATTGAACGTTCATAAAAATGTATAAAATGATGGATTGAACGTTCATAAAAGTGTAAAAAGATTGCGTATATTACTGATTTTTAATAACTTTGCAACATAACCATTTTGCACACATTATGAAACGTCACATTTTAAACAATCTTAAGCAGTGGAAGAACTCACCCAACCGAAAGCCATTGATACTATTAGGAGCACGTCAGGTGGGCAAAACATACATTCTGAAGAAATTCGGTAAAGACGAGTTTGACAATATGGTATATATTAATTGCCATAACAACCCCTTTGTTGAGTCGCTCTTTATTGATTTTGACATTGACCGCATATTGTATCAAATAGAACTTCAGTATGAGCAACGCATAACCGTAGGCAAGACATTATTGTTTTTTGATGAGATACAGGAAGTGAAGAACGGCATCCCATCGTTAAAATATTTCTGCGAGAACAAGCGCGAGCTGCATGTGGTTGTTGCAGGGTCGTTGTTAGGTATATCATTGCGCGAAGAAGAGAGTTTTCCTGTAGGAAAGGTTGACAACCTAAGAATGTATCCGATGACCTTTGACGAGTTTCTGATTGCAAACGGCCGAGAGATGCTTGCCGATTGTCTTAAGACACTCGACAAAGAAATGCTCGCCCCTCATCATGACACCCTTGTAGAATATTTAAGACAATATTATTTTGTGGGAGGTATGCCCGAGGCTGTTTTAACATGGATTGAAACACACGACCCCAGCGAAACAAGAAAGGTACAGCAGTCGATATTGAGCACCTATAACCGCGACTTCGGTAAACACACAAAGACCGAAGCCGAACGCATACGTATGGTTTGGAACAGCATCCCAGCACAATTGGCCAAAGAAAACAAAAAGTTTGTCTTTGGCGTAATTAAAAAAGGAGCCAGAGCAGCCGAATATGAGAAAGCCATACAATGGCTTGTAGATGCAGGCCTCATCTATAAGATATGTCGTATAACAAAGCCCGAAGAACCACTACAGTTTTATGTTGACACGATGTGCTACAAGGTATTTATGATGGACGTAGGATTGTTAGCCTGTATGTGCGGAGCACGCTCAAAAGTGATGCTTCTTGGTATGGATGTTTTCTCAGAGTTTAAGGGAGCCTTTACCGAAAATTATGTGATGTCGCAAATAAAGGCATTAGAGACGTATGACGGTATGGACAACAATATCTTCTATTACAGCAAAGACAGTTCGCCATTAGAAGTAGACTTCGTAATACAAGGAAGAGATAGAGTGATACCCGTTGAGGTAAAGGCCGAGCATAATGTACGCTCCAAATCGCTCTCTGCTTTTATAAAACAAGAATTCGACAGCTATTCGCTTAAAGGTCTGCGCTGTTCTATGTTGCCCTTCGCCGTGCAAGATTGGATGGAAAACATACCTTTGTATGCCACCGAAGCCTATTTTAATAAAGCAGGATTGGGAACAGGCGAATAGTAGAAAAACGTTACATTATTGAGCTTTCGCATTTAAAATATGAAAATATCTCAAACAAGCGTCGCCGAAGGCGGCGAATATCCATAACCGCTGGTTGAGCTGCCGAAGGCAGCGAAACCTGCAGTTCAAAAAATGATGGTAAGATCGTCCTCGAAGAGGGCGAACATACAGAATATTTGCATAACTTGCTTGTGTTCGCCCTCTTCGAGGACGTTTTGTTATCTTGCTGTGAAACCGCAGGTTACGTTCGCTTCGCTCTCT
>CAKQFW010000299.1 GCA_934230965.1 uncultured Prevotella sp. | reverse complement strand
TCAGAATCGGTAGTTGATGGACAGTTTGTAGGCTTGGCTCTTGACGAAGTGAACGAAGACGACAAGACCGACGAGCGCATTGACGCTTGGGTAGCCGAAATACAACCTAACCTCTAATTATATAATCGTAGCGCTTACTCTTATATTATTTAAACTCTCACGTTTTCAATCATGCAGCAATCTACAATACTACCTGTAGAGATGAAAGTTCTGATGAACCATATCTACGAATACAAGAAAGGTGTGCGCCGTATGGTGCTCTTCACATTCAACAAGAAATATGAGGATTTTGCCATACGTCGACTGAAAAGCCAAAATATCAATTATATTATTCAGTCAGTAGGCAACGATCGTCTGAACCTGTATTTCGGCAGAGAAGAGTGTCTTAACGCCATACGCATGATTGTAACGCGCCCGCTCAATCTACTCACTCCTGAAGAAGATTTCATGCTCGGTGCCATGCTGGGATATGATATTTGCTCGCAATGCGAGAGATACTGCGAACGTAAGGGAAAAGGTAAACATAACAGAAAAGCGCATCAGCCGATAGAGAACAACCTTTATCTTCAAAATAATTAAGACAAACGGTACATAACAATAAAGGAAAGAATGTTCACAATGAGCATACTACTAAAAAATAAACGGGTTGCAACAAAAGAAGTTGCAACCCGTTATGGTTATATTCAGTATTTCGATAATAGTTCGAAAGATGAATTGGGCGGAAAGATTAGATATCCCAACCCACTGCCGATGCACCCAGCACAGCAGCTGAAGAGCCATCAAGACCGCTCACCAAGAACTTAGCCTTGTTACGGAAGATGTTAAGCACTGTCTTATCATAAGCCTCTTTGATAGGATCCATCAGCAAATTGCCAGCCTTTGTCAAGCCACCAAAGAAGATGAAAGCCTCGGGAGAAGAGAACGCAGCAAAATCGGCGCAAGCCTCACCCAGCATCTTGCCAGTGAAGGTATAGATGCGGTGTGCCAGAGCGTCGCCCTTTGAAGCAGCTACTGATACGTCGTATGAGGTGATAGCCTCGGGATCGAGCTCGCGAAGCAATGAAGGCTCGTCGCTGGTAGCCAAGAACTCGCGTGCTGTGCGTGCTACGCCTGTAGCCGAGCAGTAAGCCTCAAGACATCCGCTACGTCCGCAACCACAGGGGCGACCATTCTCGCGCACCATGATAACGTGACCCAGCTCGCCAGCAAAACCGTCGCAGCCGTAAACCAGCTGACCGTTGATAACAATACCTGAACCTACACCTGTACCCAGTGTGATAACGATAAAGTTTTTCATACCACGGGCAACGCCATAAGTCATCTCGCCGATAGCAGCTGCATTGGCATCGTTGGTAAGAGCAACAGGGATGCCAAGCTTATCAGAGAACAACTTTGCCAAGGGCACTACGCCATCGTGACCCCACTCGAGGTTGGGAGCAAACTCAATAGTACCGTTATAATAGTTACCGTTAGGGGCACCGATACCCATTGCTTTGATTTTATCAATACCACCCACCTGGTCGATGATGATTTGCAGCGCGTCAACAGCAGCAGCTACATAATCGTTTACATCTTTGTATCCTTGTGTCTTGATAGCAGTGGTAGCTTTAATGTCGCCACGGCTGTCAACAATACCAAACACAGAGTTTGTTCCACCTAAATCTAAACCGATAACATACGGTTTCATTGTAACATCTGAACTCATGATTTTCGTTTTATATATTAATAGTAATAAATATTTATTCGCGAGTCTTAAGGGGTTACAGACAACACACATACCATTGGGCACGCACACACACTAAATTAGTCTTAGAGTCATTTGTTTGTCTGTTATTTCTTTCGCAAAGTTATTAAAAATAGTCGGTTGCAACAAAGTTTTGAAAAGAAAATTTGCCCATATCGCATAATTTTTGCAATTTTGCAGTTGTTATGCAGTTTCCTATTCAATTAGATATATTAGACTTTATATTTAAAGGCATGCTTATTGGCATTATGGCATCGGCCCCAATGGGTCCGATAGGTGTGTTGTGTATACAGCGCACGCTGAACAAAGGCCGATGGTATGGCTTTATTACCGGCATAGGAGCATGTGTGAGCGACCTGATATATGCCCTATTCACTGGCTTTGGTATGAGCTTTGTGATGGACTTTATCCAGAACGAACGCAGCCGCTTCATCTTACAGATAGTGGGCAGCATCGTGTTGTTGCTCTTCGGCCTATATTGTTACCGCTCTGACCCTACCAAAAAGATACATAAAAGCAATAAGCCCAGCAAGGGTTCGTTAGTGCACAACGGCATTACCGCCTTTATTGTAACAGCACTAAACCCGCTTATCATCTTCTTGTTTATCTTCCTCTTCGCACAGTTTGCGTTCATCGCCCCCAACCGTCCGTTTGAAATGTCAATCGGCTATATTAGCATTGTGGCTGG
>CAKQFW010000298.1 GCA_934230965.1 uncultured Prevotella sp. | reverse complement strand
ATCGACTACCGTGGAGCATGAATAGGCTCCAGAGCGATTGGTACGCAACAACTCTCGCGGCAAGGATTCCTGCAAGTTGGTCATCAGAGCTTTTTCGAATCGCAAATAACTCATATAATCTTAAGGTTTAATTTAGATATCAAAACGTTAATTTAGGTTTTGCCTACATATGGGCTTTTCCTTACGTTTTCAAAGGTAGTAATTTTTTAAATAAGCGCAAAATATTCTATCACTTATTTTCCATGTGTCATTATATTTTTACAATAACAACAAACAAAAAGAAAGAAAAAAATTTTCAGTTTCAACAAAAAACACTAATTTTGTAAATTGAATAAGTAACGGATTGATGTACTTGCGTTCATGTTAGTGTTTTCAACAACCGTTATTATCTCTGTCTTTAATAAAAAAACAGAAAGTAAAATTATCTCGAAAGAGAAAACTCATAATGACAGAAGAAAAAAACATCAAAAAACAAGATGCAGTGCAAGCAATATCCACTGCATGGGGGCCGTTAACCAAAGAAGAAGAAACAGCTTTGGCCAGCCAAGTAGAGATAAGACGTTATAAGAAAAACGATCTAATATATTGCGACCATGCTTTACCCACACACATGATGTGTATCCTCAGTGGGAAAGCCAAGATATACAAAGACGGCGTTGGAGAAAAGCGTCGACAGATATTACGCATTACCAAGCCTATTGAGTTTTTTGCTTTCAGAGCTTTCTTTGCCCATGAACGATATCAAACCTCATGCATAGCTTTCGAACCAGCCATTATAGCTTCAATTCCCCTACCCTTTGTTGAATCATTAGCAACAAAGAATGCGAATGTTGCTATGTTTATTCTTCGCCACCTTGCTACCATACTTGGTCGTTCTGACGAGCGTATTGTCAATCTTACCCAAAAACATATACGAGGTCGTTTGGCTGAAAGTTTACTAATGCTACAAGAAGAATATGGGCACGAAGAGAATGGAAACAACGTGTGCTTACGGCTGAGTCGCGAAGATTTAGCCTGTTTTTCCAACATGACCACAAGCAATGCCATACGTACGCTCTCTGCTTTTGCAGCAGAAGGCCTCGTTACCATTAACGGACGTAATATCACACTAAAAGATATACCAACCCTTGAAAAGATATCTAAACAAGGATAAGCCACCTGCTTTTTCTCAGCTTACCCTTGTTTAGTGCAATATTATATTAACAATGTTTTCTCCATCAAACACATTGTCTTACCTCAAAAATAAAACCCTGGCAAGACTTGGTATTCATTATGCAGGAATAAGAAAATTAAGAATTTCTTGCTCCACCGTTACTGTAAAGGGTCCTACAGGCGTATGAATTAGGCGTCCATCAACACTAACCAGCGCTTTCTTTGCTTCAATAACATCTACACGATCGGTGCGGTATGGATGCACGCTACGATGATTTAGAAACTTTCCACGCAAAAAGAGATAGAAGCCTTCAAACAATTGTGTCATTTCTGGATGATAAACCAACGACACGTCCAACATACCATTATATGGAACAGCATTAGGGGTTTGCCCATATCCCAACGCGTTTCCTACACACAATGTCATCACATTTCGTTTAACAACATCTGAGTTTATTTTGATATGCATCTTATATTCAAGACGTTGAAATATCATAAGAACAAACGAGAACAAGAATGACAACGAACGCGAACCTAAATAATGGTGAGTGCGGCGTCGTAGGTTCATAATAGCAGCTATCAATCCGATATTTACACAGTTAAGGAAATAGCGATGACAGGGTTCACCGTTTTTATTCTTATATCGTATGCATCCCAAGTCGATTTTCCTCACACGACGTTTCTTCAACCAACCTATCGTCTGCTCTACGTCATGTTCTGCTAGTCCCCAAAAATGCGCAAAATCGTTCATCATTCCGTTTGGAATAACGCCTAAGGCAATACTATCACGTGTGGCCTTATCAACCTGCATAAGACAGTTGACAGCATCATTTAAAGCGCTATCACCACCCACAATAACAATCGTTTTATAACCATTATTGATAAACATCTTCACAAGGCGTTCTACACTATCTGTGTTTTCGCTCTGCACATAATCATAAACGATATCATTGTCATGCAGACATTTCTTAATGCGTTCCCACTTCTTTTTCTTTCCTTTTCTGAAGCGTTCATATTTTGGGCAATAAACAATGCCCCATCTGTTATCAGTAATCATCGATTTCAATTCCTATTATGTTCGTATTGTATGCAAGACACACATATTTTATTGCGTTTTCATTAACTGTTTTATACAACTTATTTTCTGCTCCATTGACCATTCAGCATCTATCCAATGGATAGTGAAACCACGTCGTTCCATACCTCTGAACCAAGTCATCTGACGCTTAGCAAACTGATGTATTGCGATTTCAAGTTGACGAAACATCTCATCAAAGGCAAGTTTACCTA
>CAKQFW010000297.1 GCA_934230965.1 uncultured Prevotella sp. | reverse complement strand
TCCCGCCGCTGAGTAATTTGTTGACTTGCCTCCAAGGCAAGACGATGAGTTACTCGTCTTACAGACGACACTCTGTAAAGCAATATAAGGGCTGTTAAGAACTTACGTTCTTTATAGTCTGTTTAATAAAAAGCCATGCCCGTGTGGGTGTGGCTTTCTTCTTTTTATTACTTTTGTATCGTATTTGCTCAAAGAAATGCACTCGTTATTATTTAATTATAACCTAATTGTTATCAATAATCATCTAATTATTTAAAAGACCATAATACGAATTAAAAACCTAACGCAATGAAAACGATGATAAAATGTTTAAGATGTGTGCTGATGCTGCTGGCTGTGGCATTAGAGCCAGTGCCTGTGCAGGCCGCCACTGGTGCTATGTCGTGTGATGCTATGTCGTCAATGTCGTATGTCGCTAAAGAGAGAAAGCGTGTGCAGGAGAATGGTATCGACTCGGTTTTTATTAATGGGCACATGCGCCATTATCGTATGGTGTTGCCCAAGACGGTGCAGCCCAATACGCCCCTTGTAGTGTTGCTGCATGGCTATGGTGGTGGCAACTTGAACAACGAAACGTGTATGGATAGTGTGGCCCGCCGTTGTGGCTTTGCCTTATGTGTGCCTGCTGGTTTATGCGACCCTAAGGGCAAACGTAGCTGGAATGTGGGCTATCCTTTTCAAGAGGGGTGGGCGCTTGACGATGTCGACGACCTCTGCGAGCTGACAAAGTATGTGCAGAAGCGGTATGGTTTGAGTCCTACTGATGCCTTCTTGACAGGTATGTCGAATGGCGGCGAGATGTGTTACCTTATGGCATATCGTAACCAAACCACGTTTAAGGCCATAGCCTCGGTAGCGGGCCTCACCTTACAGTGGATGTATAAGGGGCTTGAGCCGCAACGTCCCGTGCCGTTCATGGAAATTCATGGTACTGAAGACCGCGTGTCTGAATGGACGGGCGACCTATCTAACGCTGGCGGATGGGGCGCCTATATGCCCGTGCCCATTGCCGTGAACCGTATGGTGGCCTTAAACCGTTGCACCCACGAGGTGGTTGAAGAGGTGCCTGTGCTGAAGCCATCAAACGGTCATCGGGTGTTCTTGCACCGCTACTTGGGTGGCGATGCTGGTTGCGATGTATGGCTTTACCAAGTGGTGGGTGGCACCCACTGCTGGCATACAGTCGACATGAATACAGGTGCTGTTATTTGGAATTTCTTCTCGCAGTATCTTCAAAGGTAAAACAAACGTTAGTAGGCTATAACATACAAGGCCAAGTTATCGGTGTATAAGGGCCTCTTTAACGGTATACAAGGGCCCCGTTTGTAATCTTCAAGGTCTTGTTTATAATATTTAAGGGCAAGCGTTAGTATAAGTAATAACGCTTGCCCTTTTATATACGTTCAGTATGAGTTACCACTCGCTGTGCTGTCAGAACGCTATCTTTTGGCCTTTGTTGGTGATATAGATGTGTCCCTTCTGTGGCACTTGAATTTTTCTTCCTTCAAGGTCGTACAGCTCTGTGTTCTCGTTTTCATCCTTCGTGGTGATACCACGTATGCCTGAAGGATCGATTACGGTGATGTTGATGAAGGCACTCAGGTTGCTTCCGTCCTTTGTCGTAGCCGTAATCTTGGCCGTGCCAGCGCTGACGGCTTTCATAATGCCATTCTCGTCGATGGTTGCCACGTATGTGTTCTCGCTCTTCCAGATCACTTCGTTCATGGTAGTGTTCTTTGGAGCCAGTACAACATTCAGCAACAGATAATCGCCTACGTTAATCGTCTTCTTCGAGGCACGCACGTCAATGTCGGTTGCCAAGATATTCACGTCGCATGGTATTGTGATGTCGCAGCTTAGGTTAGAACCGTCCAGTGTCACCACTCTTACTACAACATCGCCCTTGCCTCCCTTGGCTGTCAGCAATCCGCTTTGGCTGATAGAAGCATATTCGCCTCCGCTGACGATACTCCAGCTTACCTTGTTGAATGTAACGAAAGTAGGCAGAATTGTAGCTACCATGTGTAGCTGCTGCTGTTCGTTGCTCAGCTTGGCAATGCTTTCTATAGTTCCTGCGTAGAGGGTAGTAGCCTGAGTGGTAGGCATGGCCTCTTCTGACGAGATTACATTTGAAGAAACGTCTTCTGATGCCGCCATTCTGCCCATAGCCTTGGCGCTTGCCGAGGTGTTGGTCTCAAACTTCACAGCATAGTAAGAAACGCCTGCTGGAGCATCATAGTCGGTATAGTTTTGCTGGCTGCCCGAAATGGTGGCAATGGCCTTTAGGTTCTTCTCCGATGATCCTCTCATGATGATATAGCTCGTTACCTCCAAGCCCTCGTACATATTCCACATCAGGTTGTAGCCCTTCTTGTCGGCTGTCTTGTTAATCATTACATGCAGCGGGTTGTGAGCTGCTGAGTAGTCGCTGTGTTGCATCTCGTTCTCTGCGATGAGGCGTATGCGATAACG
>CAKQFW010000296.1 GCA_934230965.1 uncultured Prevotella sp. | reverse complement strand
GAACAAGAAACCTCAAAAAAAGAATATAGTTATGAAACTGTACGCATCTTTTTATTACTTTTATTTTTACTTTGCAAGAAATTGTGAAGCGGGAAGTTGCGTGCAAAATTTCAACTTATAGGAAACAAATACTAAAGTCCCGCTTCACATACCAGTGACAGCGGGACTTTTTCTTTTTATAAGGTTCTAAAAAACAACAAACAAGATGAAAAGAATTGCCATACAGGGCTTCAACGCCTCGTTTCACGACATTGCCGCACACGAACACTTCAGCGGAGAACAAATACAACTGATTTGTTGTGCTACCTTTGAACAGGTGTTTGAAAACATCAAGCGCGACCCCACCGTCATCGGCATGGTAGCCATCGAGAATACCATTGCCGGTAGTCTGTTGCACAACTACCAGTTGCTGCGCGACTCAGGAGCAACCATCGCTGGCGAACATAAGCTACAGATACACCACTGCATCTGCTGTCTGCCCGACGACAACTGGGACTCTATCAGCGAGGTTCATTCGCACCCCGTAGCCCTCATGCAGTGCAACAAGTATCTGGCTAACCACCCTGGGCTGAAGGCCGTAGAAGCAGAAGACACCGCTGGCTCGGCCGAATTTATCAGCAAGAACCAATGTCATGGCTGGGCCGCCATTTGCAACGCTGCCGCAGCTAAACTGTATGGCCTCAAGATATTAGAAGATCATATCGAAGACAATAAGCACAACTACACCCGCTTCTTACTGGTATGCAATCCGAACAAAGCCGACTTGCTGCGTCCGCTGGAAAAAGTAAACAAAGCCAGCCTCGTGTTCCGCATCCCACACGAAGAAGGTAGCCTGTCAAAGGTGCTTACCATCTTATCGTTCTACGACATCAACCTCACCAAGATACAGTCGTTGCCCATCATCGGGCGCGAATGGGAATACTTGTTCTATGTAGACGTAACTTACAACAATCTTACACGCTACCACCAGAGCATAGATGCCATCATACCGCTCACCAGCGACTTAAAGATTTTGGGCGAATATACAGGTTTCTAACATTCACTACATTCAAAAAAACACGACGCATCATGATACAGAACATCACTCCCGCCGAACGTGTTTCGGCTGTACAAGAATATTATTTCAGCCGCAAACTGAAAGAGGTAGCAAAGCTGAACGCTGACGGACAAGACATCATCTCTCTGGCAATAGGCTCGCCAGACATGCCTCCCTCACCACAAACCGTAGAAAAGCTGTGCGAGGTAGCAGCACAACCCAATGCCCACGGCTATCAGCCCACCATGGGCACCCCCGAACTGCGACAGGCCATGGCCCATTTCTACAAACAATGGTACAACGTAGACCTTGACCCCAACACCGAGGTGCAGCCCCTCATCGGTTCAAAAGAGGGCATCTTGCACGTTACCTTAGCCTTTGTCAATTCTGGCGAAAAGGTGCTGGTACCCAATCCTGGCTACCCCACCTACACATCGTTAAGCAAGATATTGGGCGCACAGATTGTTAATTATAACCTACGTGAAGACAATGGCTGGCAACCCGACTTTGACGAACTGGAGCAGATGGATCTTAGCGATGTAAAACTAATGTGGACCAACTATCCTAACATGCCTACAGGAGGCAATGCCCGCCGTGAAACATACGAACGCCTGGTAGCCTTCGCTAAAAAGCATAACATCGTGGTGGTAAACGACAATCCTTATTCGTTTATCCTAAACGAGCACCCCATGTCGTTGCTACAGGTTCCAGGAGCTAAAGACTGTTGCATCGAGTTCAACTCTATGTCAAAAAGCCATAACATGCCAGGATGGCGCGTGGGCATGTGCGCCTCAAACGCCACCTTTATATCATGGATATTGAAGATAAAGAGCAATATCGACTCGGGCACCTTCCGTGGCCTACAACTGGCTGCCGCCGAAGCTTATAATACCAACACTGCCGAGTGGCATCGCGAGGCAAACATCAACACCTACCGCCGTCGTCGCGACATTGCCGAACAAATAATGACCACGCTGGGGTGCACCTACGACCCCTCACAGGTAGGCATGTTCTTGTGGGGACGCATACCCGACAGTTATGCCGATGTAGAAGAACTTACCGAGCGTGTGCTGCATAAAGCCCGCGTGTTCATCACCCCAGGCTTCATCTTCGGCAGCAACGGCAAACGATACATCCGTATCAGCCTCTGTGCCAAAGATGAAAAGATAAAAGAAGCCTTGCAGCGCATACAGGCCGAGTTTAAATAACAGTCGTACAAAAAGCAACAATAATATTAACAGAGAGTATTAACAAAAACAACATAACACAATAAACACCAAACGATTATGGAATTAGAACTGATGCCCCTCAACTTACCCAGCGATAACGAACGTCCTATCGTCATAGCAGGCCCCTGCTCGGCCGAGACCGAAGAACAAGTAATGACCACCGCACGCCAACTGGCTGAGCGCGGATGCCACATGTTTCGTGCGGGTGTATGGA
>CAKQFW010000295.1 GCA_934230965.1 uncultured Prevotella sp. | reverse complement strand
GGTTTAACTGTTTGAAATCGAAACTTTCTTCAATACCATCGGTACGGTCGTAGCCCATTGTAACGAGTGATGAAAAACGGCCGTTACGTACCATATTTGTAAGTGATGTTTGCCAGGTATTATAGCTTCCATACTGCGATTTTAGAGTGGTGCTGATGCCATCATGTTGTGCGTTTTTAGTGATAACGTTTATAACGCCACCCATGGCGTTTGAACCATAGAGCACCGAACCAGGTCCACGCAGTATCTCTACATGGTCAACATATTCGGTAGTATAATAGTCGGCTACAGGATGTGAAAACAATCCTGCAAACTGTGGCTGACCATCAACCATCATCAGTACGCCACTTGTTGGCGAGCCTCCTACGCCACGTATTTTAATACCTCCACTGCCTCCGTTTGATACGCCAAAGCCGAATGTGTTACGTTGCGACACAAACAAACTGGGCACAGCACCCGTAAGAGCTGATAGTAATTGGGTTTTACCCGAAGCTTCGAGTTGGTGTGCACTCACCACCGACACAGTGTAAGGCAACAGATTGCGCGAAGTGGCCTGATTGCTGCCTGTTATAACCACCTGGTCAAGGTGGTGCACGTGGGTGCTATCAGACAGTGCTGCCTTACTTTGCGTGGTTGATGTGGCAAAGAGAGGAAACAGTAAAACCGCTTTCGCTTTATTTGTCAAGCTGATGTGTGTGTTGCCAGTTTGCATATTTTTATTTTATGTCTATGTCATATTTTTTCCTTAGCAATGGCAAAGATACACATTTTTAAATAAAAGATAGGTAAACATTGTTCTTTAAATGTTACCTTTTTTACTGTTTGTCTCTATTCTCAATATCATAAATTCTGAGGGCAGCCAGCAATTCATTATTCTCGGCTTTGGTGCCTACAGTAATGCGTAAGCAATTGTTGCACAGAGTAATGCGTGATCTGTTACGCACAATGATGCCTTTACTTACAAGATAATGGTAGATATCGTCAGCATGGGTCATCTCGGTTAAGAAGAAATTGGCGTTTGATGGATAAACCTTTACGCATGATGGCAGTTGTGTGAAAGCATCAATGAGGCGTGAACGTTCAAGGATAATGGTGCTGACCCATTTACTTACCTCAAGCGTATGGTTAAGGGCTTCCATCGCCTTTTGCTGTGTAAGCAAGTTAATATTATAAGGATATTTTACCTTATTAAATACATCAATAATATCTTTGCTTGCAAAAGCCATACCGAGGCGTATGCCAGCTAATGCCCAAGCCTTACTCATTGTATTCAGTACAATGAGGTTAGGATATTTATTCAATTCGTAGCGGAAGGCCCGACGGTGAGTGAAGTCAGAGTAAGCCTCGTCAATGACAACAATGCCATCAAAGAGGTCGAGAATCATGTGTATTTGCTGCTCGTTTAAATCGTTGCCCGACGGATTGTTAGGCGTACATATCCACATTACCTTAGTATTAGCGTCGGCAGCATCTAACATGGCTTCGGCTTGAATGTCAAAATTGGCATCAAGGGTAACTGAACGGTATTCTACATCATTAATATCAGCACATACTTTATACATGCCGTATGTGGGATCGATGGCAACCACATTGTCGATACTGGGGCGACAGAAACAGCGGTAAACAAGGTCGATGGTCTCGTCGCTACCATTACCTAAACATATTTGTTCTGGCCTAACACCTTTAATTTGTGCTAAACGTTGTTTTAATTCTATTTGCAAAGGGTCGGGGTATCGGTTCAAGGGCGCGTTATAGGGATTCTCGTTGGCATCGAGAAACACCTGAGCGTTTTTTCCGCTATATTCGTTACGGGCACAACTGTATGGCTCTAATCGGCTGATGTTAGGGCGCAGCAGTTCTTCTAATGTTCGCATATTCTGTTTTTAAAAAAATGGGTTAATGTCGAGATCTTTCAAACGCACGGTCATCGCGTTACGGTGAGCATCCAGCTGTTCGTTATGGGCCATCAGCTCTACGGCTCGTCCTATTGATTTTAAACCTTGTTGGTCAAGATGTTGGAATGTTATCTTCCTCATGAAGCTATCAAGATTTACACCGCTATAGGCCATGGCGTATCCATGCGTGGGTAAGGTATGATTAGTGCCACTGGCATAATCGCCAGCACTTTCACAAGCATACTTGCCAAGAAATACACTACCTGCATTTACCACACGTTGCGACAATTCGGCATAATTATCGGTGGCTATAATAAGGTGTTCGGGAGCATAGGCGTTGCACAATGACATCGCTTCTTCATCGTTATTCACCAATACCAATCTACTGTTTTCCAATGCTTTAGCAGCAATATCTTTACGTGGTAAAGAGGCCAATTGGGCGTTCACTTCGCGCTCAACAGCATGGAGCGTAGCTTCTGAGGTAGTGATGAGTAATACCTGTGAATCGGGGCCATGTTCGGCTTGCGACAACAGGTCGGCTGCCACATACGTAGCATTGCTATGGGTATCGGCCACCACGCACACGTCTGAGGGGCCTGCAGGCATATCTATGGC
>CAKQFW010000294.1 GCA_934230965.1 uncultured Prevotella sp. | reverse complement strand
TTGAACCAATCATGCCGCCGGCTCCGACGATCACGAGTTTCTCGTTAGTTAAAAATGCCATAACTAAATTATATTTTAAGTTTACTTTGAATAGTTTCGTTGCTTGGGTGCAATCGTTTGAGGTGCTTCTGAGCATCATCTTGCAAATAGTGTGCCACAGGTGTTGTCTGCCATACATTATTTGCTTCTGTCTTTCCACTTGCAAAGATATAAAAATTTGATTTATATTTGATATTTATTTTGCGTTTTATTTGTTGATAATTCTTAAAAAGCGTATCTTTGTTGTGTCAGGTTGTCAAAAACAATGTCTACTGACAGCATGGCGAAGAGATGCGAAACTTGATCTATATATAATAATAAGGTGAGCAACTTGTCGCCTGTTACCATGTTTACTGCAAAACTTATAACGTATGAAAGAAATAGCTGAACGCCTATCGCGCTTGCGCGAGCTGATGCGCCGCGAGCACCTCTCGGCCTTTATCTTCCCCAGTACCGACCCCCATAACAGCGAGTATGTGCCCCAGCACTGGGAGGGGCGAAAATGGATTAGTGGCTTTACAGGGTCGGCTGGCACCGCCGTTGTCACCCTTACCTCGGCCGCTGTGTGGACCGACTCGCGCTACTTTCTTGCTGCTGCCGACGAACTGTCGGGCACTGAATATCAGCTGATGAAAGAGCGCATGCCCGGCACCCCCACCATAGCCCAGTGGTTAGGGCAGGAGCTGGCCGATGCCCCCACCACCGAGGTGGGCGTTGATGGCAGTTGCCTCTCGGCCGAAGAGGTTGAGGCCCTGGTGACCGAACTGCGCGAGAATGGTGGATTGACGCTTCGCACCAACCTCGACCCCCTGAACGAGATATGGACCTCGCGCCCGCCGATACCTACCTACAAGGTGTTTGTGCACCAGCAGCGCTATGCTGGTGTGTCGGCTCATGATAAATTGTCGGCCTTGCGTAGCCAGCTGGCCCTTCGTCATGCCGATGGTATGCTGGTGTGCGCCCTCGACGATATTGCTTGGCTGCTAAACCTGCGTGGGCAAGATGTGCACTGCACGCCCGTGTTTGTGGGCTATGTGCTGGTGTCGGTCGATGCTGCCACGCTGTTTGTTGATAAGGCAAAGCTTACGCCCGAGGTGGAACACTATTTGGCCGACGAAGGGGTAGGGGTGGCTCCCTATACCGCTGTGGCCGACGCCCTGCGTCACTATAACGACTATAACCTCTTGCTCGATCCCGCCGAGGTAAACTATACCCTGTGGCGTGCTGCCGCCCAGCAGCGTGTGGTGCGCGCCGCCTCGCCCGTGCCCGCTATGAAGGCAGTGAAGAACGAAACCGAGATTGAGGGCTTTCATCATGCCATGTTGCGCGATGGCGTGGCTATGGTGCGCTTTTTGAAATGGCTGAAACCTGCTGTGCTGGCGGGTGGCGAGACCGAACTGTCGGCTGCTGAGAAGCTTCGCGCCTTACGTGCCGAGCAACCTTTGTTTCGCGACCTCTCGTTCGATACCATTGCTGCCTATGCTGCTCATGGTGCCATTGTGCATTATGAGCCTACGCCCGAGAGCGATGTGCCGTTGCGTCCCGAGGGGTTGCTGTTGCTCGACTCGGGTGCACAATATCTTGATGGCACCACCGATATCACACGCACCATAGCGCTTGGCCCTGTTACTGACGAAGAGCGCAAGGTGTATACGCTGGTGCTGAAGGGGCATCTGCAGTTGCAAAACCTCTGTTTTCCTGATGGAGCCTGTGGGTCGCAGCTCGATGCTGTGGCGCGCATGGCCATGTGGAGCGAGGGTATGAACTTTATGCATGGCACAGGGCATGGGGTAGGGTCGTACCTGAATGTGCACGAGGGGCCTCACCAGATACGTATGGAGTGGCGCCCCGCCCCGCTGCATGCTGGCATGACCGTTACCGATGAGCCTGGCCTCTACCTTGCCGACCGCTTTGGCGTGCGCATAGAAAACACGCTGCTGGTGGCGCAGCACAAGAAAACCGAGTTTGGCAGCTTCTTACGTTTCGAGCCGCTTACGCTTTGCCCCATCGATAAAACGCCCATTGTGCCCGAAATGCTGAGCGCCGACGAGCGTGCCTGGCTCAACGCCTATCATCGTCATGTATATGAGGCGCTGTATGCAATGCTTGAGCCAGACGAGCAGAAATGGCTGGCAGATGCATGTGCCCCGCTCTAACTATTTTGCACAAAAAATGAAAAAAAACGGCTAATTAGTTGTGTGATTGAGAAATAAGCCGTAATTTTGCAGTCCGTTAGTGGAAAGTTGTATAGCTTTGGCATGCAGCCCTCCCCCTGACAACAGTAAATATTATAAGTTTAATTTCTAAAAAAGTAAAACAAAAAATGATTATCGTACCCGTAAAAGATGGTGAGAACATCGAGAGAGCGCTGAAGAAGTTTAAAAGAAAGTTTGAGAAGACTGGTGTTATCAAGGAGCTCCGTGCTCGTCAGCAGTATAACAAACCCTCTGTACTGAAGCGTCTGAAGATGGAACACGCTATCTACGTAC
>CAKQFW010000293.1 GCA_934230965.1 uncultured Prevotella sp. | reverse complement strand
ACAAGGATATACCGTGGGCATTGCTGGACGACGAGCCGACCGACTGGCCGAAGCGGTAAAAGCCGAACCAAACATTGTGGCCTACCACCCTATCGACGTGAATGAGGCCGAGGCACCACAGCAACTGCACGAGCTGATTGACGCCCTGGGTGGCATGGATCTTTATTTTCATAGTTCGGGCATAGGGTGGGAAAACTGCGAACTGAACGCTGAACGCGAGCTGCTAACGGTGCAGACCAACGCCATGGGCTTTACACGTATGGTGACGGCGGCCTTCAACTATTTTGCGCAAAACAACCCTAACGGGCGCATTGCCTGTATCACCTCTATTGCTCGCACACGCGGTTTAGGGGCAGCGCCTGCCTATTCGGCCACGAAACGTTTTCAGACACACTATCTTGAATGTTTGGCACAACAGGCTCGCATGCGCAAGCTGAACATCGGCATCACCGACATTAGGCCAGGTTTTGTAGCCACCGACCTCATTGCGGGCAGCCATTTCCCCTTACAACTGAAGGCCGAAGATGTGGCTCGCACCATTGTAAAGGCAGTGAAACGCGGCAAAGCCACCGTCACCATCGACTGGCGCTACCGCCTCCTGGTCTCAGTCTGGCAGCTCATACCAAGATGGTTATGGGTACGACTACGGTTTGTTCGTTAGAGAGCAGCCTTGCTTATAAGCCTTCTTCTTATTCATATTTCGCTTTATCTGTTGCAGTTCTTCCATAGTGTCATACTTTTGTTCTGAAAAGAGATGACGCATTTCTGACGCGTAGCCTAAAGCGAGGGCTATGCCTATGAGGTTTTTAAGCGATATAAGACCTTTCTGCTCAAAGCGCACAATATTGCTCACGGGCACACCCGACCTTTCGGCTATTTGCTCGCGCGTATAATTTTTCTCAATACGCCGACGTCGGAAATCGGCGGCTATGTCATGCGCTATCTCGGCTCAGTAGAAAAGTACTGGGGATTTTTTTTAGTTTTATAGATTTTTGTATTTTTGCATTATGAATATGCTTGAACAATTAGCCCGTCTTGTTCTACCCAAGGAGATACTAGACAATTTCGATATCGTTAAGATAGACACAGATGAGTCTGATATTGATGCAATGAGTATGACCATCCATCTTGACGAGCGTATGAATGCCTATCTTCAAAAATCTGAGGACTACGAATCCAAAGGTTTTATGGATGCTGTACGCATAACAGATTTTCCTATTCGTGACCATAAAGTGATTCTTGTTCTTCGCCGTCGTAGATGGAAAAACAAGGATACAGGAGAGACATTTGTTGACAGCATTAGTGTTACTGAGTCAGGAACCCGCTACTCAAAAGAGTTTGCGGCTTTTTTAAAAGAGACGTATGGAGACATCCCCGACGACCTGCCGTACACTTGAGCAGTACTACCATGTAAATTCCAAGACTTTGGATAAACAATACAAGGATGTCTTGAGTGACTATCGTACCTGGACAGAACTAGACCATGCCGATGAATGGCTTGTCTTTCCTGACAACATAGGTCGTAATTTGGCAATAGACGAGACGTCTATGTCTAACGGAGAATTGCGTACGATAGTTACCAACAGAGACAGACACGGAAAAGATCAATGTTTAGTTGCAGTTGTCAAGGGCGTTAAGTCAGAGGATGTTATTAATGCCTTGAACCATATACCCGAAACGCTTCTGAATATAGTTGAGGAGGTCACACTTGATTTGTCAGACTCCATGAGAAAGATTGTTCGCACATGCTTTCCAAAAGCGACGAGAGTAATAGACAGGTTTCATATACAGAAGCTAGCTTGCGATGCTGTGCAGGAAATGCGCATCAAGCATCGTTGGGATGCTATACAAGAGGCAAATGACGATATGGAGAATGCAAAGCTTGAAGGACACGAATATGTACCTTTTCGATATGAGAACGGAGATACAAGAAAAGAATTGCTAGCAAGGAGTAGGTATCTTCTTTTCAAATCAGGAGAGAAATGGACACAATCACAACGCAAGAGAGCTGAGATTCTATTTAGAGAATATCCAGATCTGAAGACTGCTTATGGACTATCGCATTCTTTGAGAATGATTTTATCAAAACATACTATTAAGGATGCTGCAAGACTTTCTATGGCTAAATGGTACAACAAAGTGGAAGAAGCTGGCTTCCGTTCTTTTAATATTATTGCTGCAACATTCTATGAACATTATGATGACATTCTGAACTTTTATACAAATAGATCATCTAATGCTGCAGCTGAATCTTTTAATGCGAAAATCAAAGCTTTCAGAGCATCACTAAGGGGTATTGTTGATGAAAAATTCTTTCTATATAGACTTGCAAAGATTTATGCTTATCCCCACTAAATTTCCACTGAGCCATAAAGAGTGGCGGATAATATTGAGAGGTATATAAACAAAAAAAATCCCTGCAGTCTCTCCGAAGAGAAGACCACAGGGAAACACCCCAGTGGGCGTTGACGGATTCGAACCGCCGACCCTCTGCTTGTAAGGCAGATGCTCTAAACCAGCTGAGCTAAACGCCC
>CAKQFW010000292.1 GCA_934230965.1 uncultured Prevotella sp. | reverse complement strand
ATATACTTGTCACCATTTTTGTATATTTATGCAAAAACGCCAGCGGTTTTGTATATTTATACATTTCCATTATTTTACATTGTTTAACGTAATATCTGTTAATATTCTAACAATCGCGTTAGGTTTTGTTCGTTTTACTTACACTTTTCATAGTTGATACCTCTCCATTGAGAAACCCTTGGTTTCACGTCCTGAAACCCTTGGTTTTACAACATGAAACCAAGGCTTTCAGACCGTAAATCGATGGGTATCTCAAACCACTCTCGATGCACCCTAAAACTGTATATTTATGCAATTCTTGCTGCTTGTCGGCAAACAGCCACATCCCAGCCATCTAAATACAAAAAAACAACAAAGAGACAACCATAAACAACATCTACATGGCGTATCAAACGCTGTATCTCAATTGTTGTTTATGGTTGTCTCTTTGTTGTTCTATGTTGTTTTATGTTGTAGAGGACCTACCAACAACACAGCTCTTTCACTCTTTCCACAATATCTATTTGCCAAAAGAAGATGGGGATATACAATACCAGCATAATGGCCAAAGCCAACAAATTGCCCTTAGCACGACCTTTATCTTCATTGCGCCACGCCTTCACAATATACACGGCACGATAAACTATCAGCGCTGTCATCAGCAAAAAGAATAAGATGTACACAATATCGACAATCACGTCAAGCAGGGATAAAGTTGTTACAGATGTTTCCATAGTTGTAATTTTACTCAATAATAAGCTGTTCAGTTTGTAAAGATAAACAATTTCTTTTATGCCCAAAAAAAATATCGCTATCTTTTTACTGAACAGCCTACCAATTCAACTATTTAAATGTTATTCCATGGGAATTTCCATTGTTTGTAATCTTATTAAACCGATCTTCTATAGGCGATACCACTGAATAGATACAACCTTTGTTATGTAAACACATGCCAAAAGAGACTACAGTAGTAGCAACTCCTATTGGGCCAACAACTTTTTTCGCTACTGTTCCAAAAGCTTTCATTATCAATCGAGTTCCCCAATTTTTACACGTAGATTGTCCAAGTGCAGCTAACACATCAATACCCACGGCACTCAATGCACAATCGAATACCATTTTATTACGTTCTGATAATGCATAAGTTGGAGTAACAAATATATTAAAGGGATTTAATATCGAAGCTTTTTTCTGTGCTGTAGCATTCTGATTTTCCTCGTTCATTTCATGATCAGCTAAAACCAAAGCAAAAGGAATGAGTACATTCTCATCAGCATCATATATTTCTAACATTTGTTCAATATCTTCATCAGTAATACCTTTAGCTTTCAAATAATCTTTACTTTGTTGTAGCAGGGGCGACAATTCTTTTCTAATAGCCGTCTCTGAAAGTTGTATACAATATAAAGAATCTTCATCCTGTGGTTTTTCTGTCGTATACTCTGCTGCGGTCAACCTTTCCAGGGTTTCCATATCTTGTATATTTTGAATATAATAATACAAATTTTTTATTTCCACAGCTGTACCTTCGGGATACTTAACATATATATTTTTTATATCATTACCTTTAGGAAGTGTCGTTTGAGTAAGACCGTTACTTGGAATAACTTTAGCAGGTCTATTCACATTAACGACAATAGGCGCTGAAACAAAATGATGAATATAACTATCATATTTGTTTAATAGTTGCGCCTGAGGTGTTCTATTATTCATTTCTGCTTCATCTGACTTACATGAGTGAAGTGCCATTATTAAGCTGGCAGTAGTTGCTAAGACAAAAATAGCGACGAGACCCTTAAATAATTTAATCATAGTTGTTTTTTATTAGTTATTATAAGTTTATTTCTGTATAGAACATGTAATTATCTCGTATCAACTGTAGTTCACATATATCTGTATAATCAGGTAGATACAGATCTAATGATGTCACAACCGCTTCATATATAATTACTCCATCCTTAACCAAACGAACAGTCATCCCTTCACACGGTGTTTGAAAGTGAAGTTTTTGACCATCGGCATACACAGTAGGGACAAGTACAGGTGTACGCGGATTATTCTCTTCTTTAGACATTGGAGGAACAATCATCTTAACATTAAATGGCAGAAGCCTCATTCCTTGAGCACACTCGATAGCGCAAGACGCACTTAAGCAAGCAGCATGTGTAATAGCAGGACTTGCTAAAGCTAATAAAAATAGCATAATGGTTTTGTTCATATCTTTCGTTTTTAATTAGTTTAACGTTTGCAAAGATATGACATATTCCGACAACGGTCGAATTTCTTTATTGCTGATATTTGACAATATTTGACAGCGATATAACTACATAATATCCAGCGAATTATACTTTATCATCTTCTATTGACAATTCTTGACAATGCTATCATTAGAAACAAAACATGAGTAAAATGAAGTATAAACACCACTCTAAACAAAAGGTATATACTGAACTTTCGCTTTTAAAATGTGGTAATTATCTCCAGCAAGCGTCGCCGCGCTCGACTTTGTCGCTTGCCAGAGCAAGAAGGCGGCGAATATCCATAACCGCTGGTGAAGAGAG
>CAKQFW010000291.1 GCA_934230965.1 uncultured Prevotella sp. | reverse complement strand
GTGTAATACCTTGTATTCCATCAGGGAGATCCTTAATTTGCTTTGTTGACAAACCGACCAATACTATATCTATTTCTCTAGACAAGATTTTTCTAACTTTGTAAAAATCTTTTAACCCCTTGCGCGTGTCCCATGGAGAAGCTACACCTAATACATATGGTTTTGTCGTGAT
This sequence comes from uncultured Prevotella sp., assembly GCA_934230965.1. GTDB lineage: Bacteria > Bacteroidota > Bacteroidia > Bacteroidales > Bacteroidaceae > Prevotella. The sequence continues at coordinate 2,397 of CAKQFW010000291.1, read as the reverse complement.
ATTTTTTTTCCAATAGAAGTTTTTAAGATCAATCCCATTGTGTACAACAAAGATATGGCATTCTTTTAAGTATGACTCTTTAATCAATTTAGCAAGCCAATTTGACACTGGTACAAGAATAAGCCTATCTCCTAATGCAGTAAATAGGTCTTTCTTTAATTTATAATTTCGAGAACAATTATCGTATATTGCAGGAGGATAACACTTTGTTTGAGCACACTTATGGCATCCATTTTTCCATTTGCCACAATCCACCATATCAAAATAAGCACAATGGCCAGTGAATGGCCAACAATCATGAAAAGTCCATACAACTTTGAATGATTTTGTCTTTATGTAATTAAATAAAATTTTATAGTTTAAATAATTACCATGCAAATTGTGCAAATGTATGATATCGGGGGCAATAGTTTCTATCCAATTTATTAATTTTTGGGTTTTTAAGGTAGAGTAGAGTCCTTGACCATCTGTCAATCGAGACATTATATTGTGGCAATACGAATCTAACTGATTAATTATTTTATAATGTCTATCATCTTGGAGATTTCCATATCCATAAGCAACATAAGACTCAAGACCCGAATTGACTAAAATATCATCAAGACCAGCTACGATTCGTCCTGTGCTACCTATATTATACGTAGTGTTTATTTGTAATACTTTCATTTATTTCATCTAAACTATATATGGGATTGATCAATTCAATCGTAAAACAAAGCTAAGGCGAATTAGACTTCTCTCTTAACGAATATTTTTTAACGATATCTATCCTAAACTATAACGCTCTATTACCAAGATGTTTTTTATATAGTAGGTACATCTTAAAACTTGCGCCAAACCATTTTATTGACTATACCAACGTATGACTGTACAATCTTCACAACCTTAGTCGATACATTCTCGTCCACATAATCAGGTACAGGAATGCCATGCTGACCATCTTTGCAAAGTTCAACAGCTGTGTCTACTGCCTGAAGCAATGATTTTTCATCGATACCAGCAATGATAAAGTCGCCCTTGTCGATAGCCTCAGGACGCTCCGTAGATGTACGAATGCAGATAGCAGGGAATGGATGACCTACTGAGGTAAAGAAACTACTTTCTTCGGGAAGGGTGCCTGAGTCGCTTACTACTGCAAATGCATTCATCTGAAGACAGTTGTAGTCGTGGAAACCGAGAGGCTCGTGCTGGATGACACGTGGGTCGAGCTGGAATCCTGATGCTGCAAGACGGTTGCGTGAGCGTGGGTGGCAGCTGTAGAGGATTGGCATGTCGTACTTCTCTGCCATGTGGTTGATGGCGTTGAAGAGGGACATGAAATTCTTTTCGGTGTCGATATTTTCTTCACGGTGAGCAGAAAGGAGGATATACTTGCCCTTCTCCAAACCAAGACGCTGATGGACATCGCTGGCTTCGATTTCTGCAAGGTTGTTGTGAAGTACCTCTGCCATAGGTGAGCCTGTAACGTAAGTGCGTTCTTTTGGCAAACCACAGTCTGCAAGGTAGCTACGGGCGTGCTCTGAGTATGCCATGTTAACATCACTAATGATGTCTACGATACGGCGATTAGTCTCCTCTGGCAGACACTCGTCCTTACAACGGTTACCTGCCTCCATGTGGAAGATAGGGATATGGAGACGCTTGGCTCCGATAACGCTAAGACATGAGTTAGTATCGCCTAATACCAATACTCCGTCTGGCTTGGTTTGGACAAAGAGCTTGTAAGAACAGTTAATGATATTGCCACATGTGGCACCGAGGTCATCACCTACTGCATCCATATAAACTTCAGGTTCGGCCAATTTCAGATCCTTGAAGAATATACCATTGAGATTATAGTCGTAGTTCTGACCTGTGTGGGCGAGAATAACGTCAAAATACTGACGGCATTTGTTAATAACGGCTGCAAGACGGATAATCTCAGGGCGAGTTCCGACAATAATAATAAGTTTCAATTTGCCATTATTCTTAAACTTTATATCAGAATAATCAAATTTGGGTTGCTTGCTCATATGGTAAATACTTTCATTAATTTTTTGAAAAACAAGAATTGTTTGATTGTCAATAAACAACTTGCAGTTTCTGCAATAAATACATTATTGTAGTAGTAATCTATTGACAATCTCAACAATTCATATATAGATTAAGTTAATTCTTATTTCACCTTATCAAAATAGGTATCTGGCTTATTGGGGTCAAAAATCTCGTTACAATACATAACTGTAACTAAATCTTGTGTGTCAGAGAGGTTGATGATGTTGTGGGTGTAACCAGGGAGCATGATGACAGATTGTATTTTGTCACCACTAACTTCATAGTTCAACACTTCGTCTGTGCCTTCCTTGCGGAGCTGGATTAGTCCATGACCTGCAACAACGATAAACTGTTCCCATTTGG
>CAKQFW010000290.1 GCA_934230965.1 uncultured Prevotella sp. | reverse complement strand
AATGCGTCCAATGAGTCTTTATGAGTCGGGCGAGTCGAACGGAAAGGTTAGTTTAGCAAATCTTTTTGAAACGCCCGAAAAGATTGTTGCGATGAACAAACTGAACATTGAAAACCTTGCCTTCTTGATTTGCCGTGGCGGTTGGCCATTCGCTTGCGGTTTGCAAGACGATGCGGCGCTGGCACAAGCTTTCGACTATGTTGACGCTGTTATTAAGAAAGACGTTTCACGCGTAGATGGCGTAAATCGTAACACCACTACCACAAGGTTGCTGTTAAGATCATACGCTCGTAACCAAGGAGCGCAAGCTACCATCGGAACCATCATTGCCGACATGTCAACCAATGATGAAAACGAAATTAGCGTAAAGACAGCAGGCAGTTACTTAGATGCGTTAAGAAAGATTTTTGTCATAGAAGACTCGGAAGCTTGGAATCCAAACCTACGCTCAAAGACCGCTATACGCACAGCTAACACCCGCTATTTTATAGACCCATCTATCGGTACAGCTGTATTAGGTCTTGGACCTAAAGACCTTATTAACGATCTTAACACGATGGGGCTTTTCTTTGAAACACTGTGTGTTCGTGACTTACGTGTTTTTGCCGACACTCTTGACGGAGAGGTCTATCATTATCGTGACAAAAACGGCTTAGAGTGTGATGCCGTAATACATCTTCGCAATGGCAAATATGGTCTTGTAGAAGTGAAGCTTGGTGGCGACAAGCTCATCAACGAGGGTGCTGAAAACCTTATTACGCTTGCAAGCAAGATAAACACAGAAAAGATGAACGACCCATCATTCATGATGGTGCTCACGGGAACAGGCGATTATGCTTATCGCAGAAAAGACGGCGTTTATGTGGTTCCTATAGGATGCTTGAAAGATTAAAGCCAGCTCATCAGAGGAGTGGTTCAGCCCCTAAAACGACACACCTTTCCTTCTGAAAAGGAAATTTTTTACTATTTCTTTCCTTTTCAGAAGGAAACTTTTTGTCATTTCTTTCCTTTTCAGGAGGAAATATACTATCTTTGCAATTGAATCAAACAACGAGCGATATGGAACTACGTAGTATCTTTCAATCAGTTATAGCTCTTCACCAAGAAGAGTTGCCATTAAGTCTGAAAAACAGGAAACAGCAATTGCCTATTAATAAAGATAGCATCGTCACTGTAACGGGCATACGCCGTTGTGGCAAGTCGTCACTTCTCGCACTTACTATCAACCGTTTGCTCCTGAATGGTGTTCGGTCAGAGCAGATATTATATATCGGCTTTGATGATGAACGCTTTGCCTCAATGCAGGCATCCGACTTCGACGAGATACTACAAGCCTATCGCGAGATGTATCCCACCCAATCGTTAAAAGACGTATATATGTTCTTTGACGAAATACAACTCATTGAAGGCTGGGAACTCTTCGTCTTGCGCGTTTTCAAAAATTACTGCAAACACATCTACATAACAGGCAGCACGGCAAAGATGCTGTCTGGCGAAATGGCATCGGCCCTACGTGGTTGGCCTGACGAATACCGAGAGTATCCACTTAGTTTTGACGAATATCTTGACTTTAAAGATGTAAAAGCGAACCGATTTACCGAGGAGGGAGCAGCAGTATTGGCCAGCGAATTTAAACAATACTGTAAGGAGGGAGGCTTTCCGCAAGTGGTACTCACTGATGTTGCAAGTGAAAAGATAAAGATACTGCAATCTTACTTCAACACCATGTTGTTTCGTGATATGATAGAACATTACGGCATCTCGGCATCACCATCAGTGGTACGCTACTTTTTAAAGCGCATAATGAATAATATCACAAAGCCTACAAGCGTAAATAATATATATAATGAGCTGAAGTCGCAAGGCATGCGTGTTTCCAAAGACTCATTATATCAATGGCTCGACTACGCTTGCAACATTTTCCTATTGCGTAAAGTGCCTAAATACACAGCATCAATTGTAAAACAGACCCTTACGCCCGCCAAATATTACATCGCCGACTTTGCCATGCGCAATGCTATTTTGTTACCACAAAGTGATGACGATGGAAAAGCACTTGAGAATATTGTGTATATGACGTTAGAGCGAAACCTTACTAAAGAAGATCAGGTGTTCTATTTCAACGAAACGGTAGAGTGCGACTTCGTTGTTGTGAAGTCCGACCGCGTAGACCAACTCATTCAGGTTTGCTGGCAACTTGACGACAACAACCTAAGTCGTGAAGTAGAAGGCATCGCTGCAGCATCAAATTACACAGGCTGCAAAAACTGCACAATAGTAACCTTCAACCAACAGCGCACCATCGAACATCAAGGATTAGTTATAACAGTGGTGCCCGCGTGGAGGATGTAGTCGAAATTCTAAATATCCTGTCCACACAATACGCAATAGTAAATTTCAATAATAAGAACAAGTAAACACATAAAAATGAAACAAAACAAAACACTACATCAAATAGCACAGAGACTTAAGAGGAAAGAACTCATTAAATATGCCTCAAATTTACATATAGAATTTGATGAGAAATGGGATACATCTAAATTGTGCGAAGTATATACACAGTATATTCT
>CAKQFW010000289.1 GCA_934230965.1 uncultured Prevotella sp. | reverse complement strand
GCGTTACGAACATCCATAGCGGGCGAGAAGTTTAAGCCCACCCAGATGGGGTTGCTTTGGTGCTGACCAAAGCTTGCTGCGCCACTATTTTCAGTGCGTGAGAGGTTAGCATCAGCAGTAAGTTCTAACCAGTCGAATAACTTATTATGGATATTCAGCTTCACAGCATAACGCTTCGACTGTGTGTCGCGTACCACACCCGTCTGATCCATATAGTTGGCCGAGAAGTAGGTCTGAGTGGTCTCATTACCCTTCGATACAGCCACCTTATAGTTTTGTGTTACACCCGTGTGCAAGAGCTGATCCATCCAGTCGACGCCCTTGTTCTTGCCGCTGATGTAATCGGCTACAAGGCTCTGATCAGTGCCTTTATACTTCACCAATGCCTCAGCATACTCCTTCGTACCCATTACCTCAGGAAGGTGGTAAGCGTTAGAGAAGCCGAGAGAAGCATCAAACGATACCTGTGTGGCACCAGCCTTACCCGTCTTGGTTTGCACCATTACCACGCCATTAGCACCACGGGCACCATAGATAGCGGTTGAAGAGGCGTCTTTCAATACCTGAATGCTCTGAATGTCTTCGGGGTTGATGCCCTCAAGCCCTGTTTCGCGCACAATACCGTCGACAACATACAGCGGGTCGTTGCTCTTGTTTACCGAGCTGGCACCACGCACACGAATCTTCATGGCACCACCAGGCACACCCGACGAGGTTACTTGCACACCCGACATACGTCCGTTCAGGGCGTCTTCAACGCGGGCTACAGGCTGATCTTTAAAGCTCTTGCCATCCATTACGGCTACCGAGCCAGCCAAGTCGGCTTTCTTCACTGTACCGTAACCAATAACGATGGTTTCTTCCAGCATGCTGGCATCGTCTTGCAGTGTGATGTTCAGGGGGCCACCATTCCATGTAATGGTTTGTGTTTTAAAGCCAATGAAAGTAATGGTTAGTTTGGCACCTTTCTTTACGTTAGCGAGAGTAAAGTTACCGTCAATGTCAGTAACAGCACCGCCAGCCTGTCCTTCAATACGAATGGTAGCACCGATAACGGGTTCGCCCGTAGGATCGACCACTGTACCTGTACACGAATTTTCCTGCTGCATAGCAGTAGCAACCATGCTATTGCTTGCCAACGCTGGAACGGCGCAAAGAGGTGACATTGTACCTAAAAAAAGCCGCAAAATAAAAATTCACTCTTTTGTTCATAGATTTTTGATGTTTACTATAATTATTTAAATTAGTTGTTTCGTTTTAGAAAGGGGTTCTCCTTTCGTTGTTTGATAGATACTTTTTGGTTCTATTCTGGTTCTATTTTGGTTCTATATATTGTTTTTTGGTTTGCTTTAGTTATTCAGCGACATCGGGTGCAAGAGCAAACTCGTTTACCGTCAAACACAATGCTAAGTACCCTTTGGTCTTCATCTAAGTTTTATTTCGAAGGATGCTCTCGCAACCCAGATGTCACCGTCTCTTCATTTGGTTAATTTTCACACATTTATCAACTGTTTTAAGAGTGTACAAACCGTTTTCGTTTCTTCGTCTTATCGTTGCTAATGTTTTTGTCTTATCTGCCTAACACTTCATATTTCGCAAATGTTTGTTTCAAGATAGACTTTTAATATAGTTTGATAATTTAGGTAAAGATTGTTATTTTTCTGAGCTGAACAGCAGCCTATATCTTGCCATAAGGCAGGCTCCTAACACGCCAGCTTGATCTTTTAATTCAGAGGTTACTATCTTCGAGTCCTCGTTCATGATGTTTAGCGAGTATCGCATGATGCCCATCGTTATGGGCAGTGTAAGATAGTTGCCTGTTACCGACATCTCGCCGCCAATGACAAGCATTTCGGGGTTGAACACGTTTATCACGCCTGCCAACTGCTTGCCCAGCTCGTCGGCCACTTGTTGCAGGGTAGCCAAGCTCAGCACATCTTCTTTACTGATGGCTTCGAGAGTGTCAACCAGCGTAAGCTCTTCTTTTCTTTCAATTACCTTTTCAGATAATATCGATTGCTTTCCAGCCTGAATAGCTTCGGTAAGTTTTCTTGTCAGCGCCCGTCCTGACGCCTCGGTCTCAACACATCCTATCTTGCCGCAGTGGCAAATAATGTTGTTGTTATAAGCGGGGTTGTGCCCAAACTCGCCCGAGTAGCCCGATTTTCCGTAGTAAAGCTCGCCATTAACAATGATGCCTATGCCCAAGCCCCAGCAAACGTTTACAAACACTACATCTTTCAGGCCCTTACAACATCCTTTTACATATTCGGCGTAGGTCATGCTTCGTGTGTCGTTCTCGATGCATACCGGCAGCTTTATCATTTTTGAAATCGTGTCGGCCAGAGGACCTTCGGTGAATGAGAAGCATGTGTAAGTGGTTCCTTCAAACGGATTTACGCGCTCGGCTATGTTTATACATACGTTTAATATGTCGTCGCGCTTTATCGGTAGGTTGTCAATATAGTCGTTTAAGATTTGTCCCAGTAGCTCAAGGTTTTCTTCTGTATTCTCATATACATACGGAATTTTTGTTTTCTCAACAATCATGTTTCCGCAGAAGTCGGTGGCGGTCAGTGCTAAAC
>CAKQFW010000288.1 GCA_934230965.1 uncultured Prevotella sp. | reverse complement strand
TCTTACCATCATTCATGGAACCGCAGGCTTCGCTGCCTTCGGCAGCTCAACCAGCGGTTATGGATATTCGCCGCCTTTGGCGACGCTTGTCAGAGAAGATAATCGATTGAACATGTGTCTATTAAGCACATGCGACAGTTCAGTAAGAATAAAACAATCATGCAAGAATAGACCTATCATGCAAGAATAAAAACATCTAAACAAGAATAAGAGTAAAGAATAAGAACATCAAACCAAGAACAAAACATAACCAAAAACAAAATACATAACCAAAAATAAAACATCAACCCAGAATAAGAAACGTGGTGGCACATAGTAACCCAACACGCGCCCCACAGAAAGCCCCTATTCGCCAACAATTTAATAAAATAAAACTTTATGAAGAAACATTTACTCATTGCATTATGCATGGCCGTGTCGGCATCTTGTTTGGCACAGCAGCCCTCAAACACGCGTTTGTTGAAAGAAGAAAGTAAGAGTGTTGTTATCAACGACAGAGGCACTTCTACATCGTCTGGTTATCGAGAGTATTTCTATGATAAGAATGGCTGGCCCGTGAAACAGACCCAAGATGGAGAGGATTATTATTATTACGATTTTGAATTGAACAGCGCGGGTTATGCTACAATGGTGGCCACCTATAACCTAAACAATGCTGGAGCAAAACATTATAAAAGCCGCATTGATTATGCTTATAACGCAGACAATAAGGTAGAGAAAAAAACTGTATACGGTTTGGCATATCCTGATGGCGCAACTTATGGCGATTACGATAAGATGATCTTAAAGCCCAAAACCGAATATTATTATGAATACGATAGCGACCCCGAGGGATCTCTTTGCGAACGTCGCGAATATGATATAACGAATGATAAATTGTCGTATATCGACAAATCGGTATGGCTGAAAGATGCCAATTGCTATATTGGACACTCTTCTATAAAACAGAGAGACTATGAGCAGATATCGTTAGACTACGACCCCGCCCAGCTCCTGTTCACCGAGAAATTTTATAAGAAAGACAAAGACAACCACATTTACCTCTATCAGCATAACCTCTATTCTTTCTTCAATGATGGCACGGTAAAAGAAAAACTGTACCAACAGTATGATAAAGATGGAAAACTCGTTGATATATCGGGCGTTAAAGTTGACGTAACCAAAGATGCGGCCACAAACATGTTTACCGTGGTATTGTCTGGACCACGGATGGAAAACGGAGTCATCACCTACAGCCGCAGCTACGAATATAAGGCTTCAGCAAACGTATATTATGGTTTGCCCTTGACCTACGAAAACGGCAACCGCTATCAGTATGTTACTTATCCTAACGAAGAAACTACTGAAAACATCTGGCTCGCACCCAACGTTCTCTTTACACATACCACAAACGAGGCGTCGATAACCTATACCACCGATAAGGGCAAAGAGAGAAAGGAAGACCTTGAAAAGTCGCCCGATGGCACCTATACCGCCTATTTTAACGTAAACTCTTCTGACAACGACAAATGCGACAAGATATTTGTTTTTGACGAGCAAAAGCAAAAGTTGGTGCACATGATACGAAAGAGCCGTAAGGGGTTTGAATATTCAAATAGTTACTATACATGTTTGTTAGAAGAAAAGGTGGGCGAGGGCTGGAAACCTTTCATCAATAACAGCGTTTGTCAAGGCAATTATTTGTTTACGACCGATGAGCAAGGCCGAGTGAAAGAATGTAAAATGTATCAATCAGACGGTGCTTGCTATGAATATTATCAGTTAACCTACGGCGAAAAGAATTGTACCAGCACCTTAATACATATAAACGATGATAATACGACATGGAAAGACTATACCGATGAATATGCTGTAGATGGTAACATAACCACCACTACAAGATATGTATATGATTCTAACCAAACCAAACATCTCTCAGCTAAAACTGTAGAAGAGAAACTGAACAATGGCAAAGATAGAAAAACGCTGTCGTACAAATACGACCGTGATGCTAACCAGTGGAACTTTGACAAAGGCACTATCTACACCTATGAAGATATGGCCGATGGCTTTGTAAAACAGATTGAATATAAAGTAATGGCAGATGGTAGCCAGGTGCCTAATAGTAAAGATGTGTATAAAACATTGCCTGAGGGATTAGATTATTACACCTATGATTGGGACAGCGACCAGAACGATTGGGTAGGATCAACAGGCTACAGTAAATGGAACTATCCCGAAGCCGAGTTTGGGTACACCACAGTGCGAGACAATCTCTTCCGCCATTTCGACCCTTCTTCAATCAACAACTATTTGTGGGAAACAAAAACTGTATGTTCTAAAGGCGATGTAGCGATAAACAAAAAATATAAATGGGATGCCACCACCAAAAGTTGGAAGACAAAGACAGAGAAAGGCTATGAATTGTCTGAAGATGGCAAAGTGCTGACCTACAAAGACATGAAGATGGATAATGCTGGCGTTATCGAGAATAACATATGGAAGACATGGAAGATAAATGATCGTGGTCTACTGTTAAGTTACAACTCATATTACTATGAAAAGGACGAAGAATATCCTGGCGAAACTAATACATTGCAGACGTATCAGTAT
>CAKQFW010000287.1 GCA_934230965.1 uncultured Prevotella sp. | reverse complement strand
TTAGCATGAAAAGAGACATCTATAACCAACTACTCAATTGGAAGAACAAGAGCCAGCGTAAGCCATTGATTTTAAATGGAGCACGTCAGGTAGGCAAGACTTATATTCTGAAGCAATTTGGCCAAAACGAATATAAGAAGTTTGCCTTCTTCAGCCTTGACCGCGACCAAAAGGTCATCGAAGTGTTTGAAAAAGGAGGTAATGTGCCCGATATATTGTTAGCATTGTCAGCCATTAGCGAGGTCGACATTACGCCTGGCGACACACTCGTTGTGCTCGATGAGATACAAAATTGTCCCAAAGCCCTTGAAGCCCTTAAGTACATCTGCGAAGACGCACCCGATGTGCACGTCATCGTGGCAGGTTCGCTGCTGGGGTTGTCGCTGCACCACGGTGTTTCATATCCTGTGGGCAAGGTTGAAGAACTACGCCTCTACCCCATGACTTTTATTGAATTTCTCAATGCAATGGGAAAATCAAGGCTTGCCGACATCATCACAACCAAAAACTGGGATGTGATGGCCCTTATCGAAGCCGAATACGTCTCCCTCTTACGTCAATACTATTACGTAGGTGGTATGCCGGCAGCCGTGTTAGCACATGTTGAACACAGGGGGCTAAAAGAAATTAGAGAGATACAGCAACAAATTATTACCGACTACCGTCGCGACTTTTCTAAGCATGCCCCTGAACGCGAGGTGCCACGCATTAACATGGTATGGGACAGCATCCCAGCACAATTGGCCAAAGAAAACAAGAAGTTTGTTTATGGAGCCGTAAAGAAGAGTGCACGAGCAGCCGATTTTGAAATGGCCATACAGTGGCTTATTGATGCGGGTTTGGCCTACAAGATGCCGCGTGTAAACAGCGCCAAGATGCCTTTAAAATTTTATGAAGATGCTAATGCCTTCAAACTCTTTATGCTCGACGTGGGTTTGATGGGAGCCATGGCAGAGACCTCAGCCCAGTCGATGCTGGTAGGCAACGATATCTTCTCTGAATATAAAGGGGCTTTTACCGAGCTTTACGTCTATACACAATTAAAAACGCTCAACCTTTCATTATATTATCACTCCGTCGACAATTCTACCATTGAGATTGATTTTCTTACCCAATGGCACGACAAGGTAGTTCCGATAGAAGTAAAGGCCGAAGTAAATGTAAAGTCAAAGTCGCTGCACACCTTCATCAATGCCAACCCTGAATTAAAGGGCATACGCTATTCAATGCTACCCTATAAAGAACAAGAGTGGATGACAAACATACCACTTTACGCTTGCCTTGCTTGGTAACAAGCCAAGCAAAAGGAAAAAGCGCAAACTAAGCAAAGCAGATAACAAAAAAACAAGACGTATCTGAACACCAATAACACGATGAACAATAAGGATAAAGAGATACTGCATATTGCCCTTCCGGCTATCGTAACAAACATTACGGTGCCGCTGCTGGGCCTTATCGATGTGGCCATTACGGGCCACCTTGGACAAACGGCCTACATAGGTGCCATAGCCGTGGGCAGCATGTTGTTCAACGTGGTGTATTGGTTGTTTGGCTTCTTACGAATGGGCACCAGCGGCATGACGGCGCAAGCCTATGGCCGAGGCGATGCCGACGAGGCCGCCCGCCTGCTCATACGTGGCCTATGTGTGGCCCTGACTGTGGCGCTCGTCTTGCTCTTTTTACAAGTGCCACTGCTCAAGATGGCGCTGGTGGTGATGGGTGTAGAGCCCGCCCTGCAACCTTTGGTGAGCACCTATTTTAAGATATGCATCTGGGGAGCCCCCGCCATGCTCTGCCTTTACGCCTTTACGGGGTGGTTTATAGGTTTGCAAAACACACGTATAACGATGGCGGTAAGCATCACACAAAACGTGGTAAACATTGTGGCGAGCCTATTGTTAGTATACGGCCTGGGCATGAAGATTGAGGGTGTAGCCACTGGCACACTGATAGCACAATGGGCTGGCGCACTGATGGCCGCCCTTTACGCCTGTGCCAAACATGGCGAAACGCTACGACGCCTAAAGCTCAAAGCCGTGCTGCAAGCCGAAGCGCTGCTAAGGTTCTTTACCGTGAACCGCGACATTTTTCTGCGCACCCTGTTTTTAGTGGCGGTAAACCTCTTTTTCGTGTCGGCGGGCGCCCGCCAAGGAGCTTTGCTGCTGGCCGCCAACACACTGCTCATGCAGCTGTTCACCCTCTTTTCATACGTTATGGATGGCTTTGCCTACGCTGGCGAAGCCCTGTGTGGCAAATATTTAGGTGCCCATGATGCGCAAGGCTTCCATGCCACCGTAAAACGTTTGTTTGCTTGGGGAGCCCTTCTCACTACAGCCTACACCTCCGTTTACGCTCTTGGTGGCGACGCCTTCCTCGCGTTGCTCACCAACGATACAGCCGTGCTGCACGCCGCCCACCAGTATATGCCGTGGGCCATCGCCATACCCGTGGCTGGCGTAGCTGCCTTTGTATGGGATGGTGTGTTTATAGGCACCACCGCCACACGCGGCATGCTGGTATCGTCGGCCGTGGCAGGCGTGTTGTTCTTTGCCATTTATTTTGTTGCCGCCCCCACCCTACACAACCACGGTCTGTGGC
>CAKQFW010000286.1 GCA_934230965.1 uncultured Prevotella sp. | reverse complement strand
CCCCACGCTACACTGAGTGTGGCGTCGAAGAATGCACGCAACAAATAAATGAAAGAAAAAAGTAACAATGGTATTGGCGATGGCAAACTGGCCATCGCCCTTATCTTCATTCTTCTTGTCATTGACCAAACCATTAAGGTGCTGGTCAAGACAAACATGGAATTAGGACAGTCGATACATATCACCGATTGGTTTCAAATTCTTTTTATCGAGAACAACGGCATGGCCTATGGCATGACGTTCTTTAATAAACTGGTGCTGAGCTTGTTTCGCATCGTAGCTATTGGCGCTATAGGCTTCTATCTGTGGCGTGTGGTGCATACCAAGCATAAGCGCGGATATGTTATTGCGTTGGCAATGGTGCTGGCAGGTGCTGCAGGAAACATCTTCGACTCGATGTTTTATGGATTGGTTTTCGACCAGTCTACTTATTATTCGGTGTCGCATGTGGTGCCTTTTGGCTCGGGCTATGCGCCATTCTTGTATGGGCGGGTGGTTGATATGTTCTATTTCCCGCTCATCGTTACGCATTATCCCGACTGGTTTCCCTTTCATGCGGGCGACGAGTTTATCTTCTTCTCACCCGTCTTCAACTTTGCCGATGCTTGCATCAGCGTTAGTGTGGTGGCCATTTTCTTGTTCTATAGACAGGAACTGGAGAACATGGGTAGCGTGATAAAAGGCAAAGAACCTTCTGTTTAATTTTTCATTACATAACATTAATGGCATTTTCTGATTGTTTTAATGGGTTCGCCAATGCTTTCAAAGGCATAAGATATTGCACGAAATGGGTGCTGATGGCACTGGTAGTGGCAGTATTTATGGTGTCGTGCAAACCGTCGGTTCCCAGCGAATATATACAGAAGGGCAAGATGGAAAACATCTTGTTCGACTATCATTTGGCCAAGGTGATGTTTGAACAGGAAGGCAAAAACGACTCGCTAACCTTGCTGGCTTATCAGGAAAGCATCTTTGAGAAGTATAACGTGACACGAGCCGACTTCGACTCGTCAATGGTATATTACTCGAGACACATGCAGCTGCTGCACGAAATTTATGAACATCTGGGCGACCGACTCTCGAAAGAGCTGGTGGCACAGGGTGGCGTGGCAAGCGGAATGGGTCAGTATGGCGACGAGATTGCGGGTGCCGATACAGCCAGTATATGGAAAGGTGACCGTAGTATAGCGCTCACACCGTTCCCTATCTCTAATTCGTATAGCTTTGAGGCTAAGGCTGATACATCGTTCCATAAGGGCGACCGAATTATTCTCGACTTCGATGCGCAGTTTATCTATCAAATGGGCTTGCGCGAAGCAACCGCTGTATTGTCGGTAACATTTATGAACGACAGTGTGCGCACTGAAACAGTGCACGTGTCATCATCATCGCATTTCCATTTACAGATTGAAGATTCGGGCATGTTGGGCATCAAAAATGTGCGTGGTTATTTCTTGTTGAGTAATGGCGGTAATGGCTATTCGTCTACTATCCGAATGTGTTTGTGCTATAACATCAAACTGCTGCGTATGCATGTAAAGCGAGAGGCTGAGACAACTTCTGCCGACTCGGCAAAGGTGCAGCGCCCCGATTCGGCGAAAACAGTATTCAAGCCTATGGCAAAGCCGCAGCTAAACACGAAGATAGCACCGCCACCGCCAAATGCGAAGCCTGAAAAGCCTGCAACGCCTTCAGAACGTGTTCGTTCAAATAATAATAACATGCCTAAGTCCGTGCAGCCGCTACGCCCTGTAAAGGTGGGCAACCTGAAGCCTATACGGAACATTAATAATAAATAAGGTATAGGTATGGTGCGTTTAGCTGTGAACAGGGTGAAGGGCGAGCGCGAGGCTGTAGGGCCTACAGTGCTGGTGATTGAAGGACCTGAGGTAACCAATATGTATGCTTTGCAGCACGAGGAACCGTTTACCATCTGGCTTGATGGGGCTGTCGTTTTAAAGAATATCGATGGCGAGCTAACGGCTTGGCGTGATGGCAAACAGATGATTGAAGGGCAATGGCCGTTGCTATCTTAATGGCCAGCACGATTGTATTGACTGATTTATAGAATTTAAAAATTTAGATATATAATATTATGTATAGCGTAAATGAACTTGAAGACCGCCTTATTGACCTCGCTTTTGCTGAGGATATAGGCGATGGCGACCACACCACTTTGTGTTGTATTCCTGAAGATGCGATGGGCAAGTCGCACCTCTTGATTAAGGAAGATGGTATTTTGGCTGGCGTTGAAGTGGCCAAACGTGTGTTTGCTCGTTTCGACGACACCATGAAGGTAGAGGTGCTGATGCAAGATGGCACGCGTGTGCACAAAGGCGATGTAGCCATGGTGGTTACGGGCAAGGTGCGTTCGCTGCTGCAGACTGAACGTTTGATGCTGAACATTATGCAGCGTATGAGTGGTATTGCTACCATGACCGATCGCTATGTTGAGCGATTGAAGGGCACACATACCCATGTGCTCGACACCCGTAAGACCACACCAGGCATGCGTATCCTTGAGAAACAGGCTGTGAAGATTGGTGGTGGTATGAACCACCGCATCGGCTTGTTTGACATGATCTTGCTGAAAGATAACCATGTAGAC
>CAKQFW010000285.1 GCA_934230965.1 uncultured Prevotella sp. | reverse complement strand
ACCTGTTGACAAGAGGCATTGTGCAAACCATTCTTTTCAAGAAAATTTCTTGCGCAACAACATATTAAGGCTGGCCAAAAAGACGAAGCACACCGCCACACAAACTATCTGCGGCACATCGTGCTTCGTAACACTAATGTCGCGAACCATATTCATGATAAAGTCGGCAATGTATTGACCCACAAAATACACGGTGGCAATAAGCCCCAATAGGCACACGGCCACCATCGAGACCACAGCCACTACACGCCTACGCTTCTCACGCTGGCACTCACAGGCCGTTACCGCCAGCATGGTGGTATAGGCAAAATTGCTGGGCATGGCAACGCCAGCATCATCGGCCAGGGCCGACCGCAATGCTGCATCGCCCTCTAACAAGCGGGCCTCATCTAAAAAATCGTTTTCTTGTATCATCGTGTTTCTGCCTCCATTTTTCTTATAATGATATACAAACGCTTACGTATGCGACAGATGCGCGTGGCAAGCGTACGCACCGACTTATCGTCGACGGGCATATCCAGTATATAGGCTATCTCGCGAAGCTGACAACCCTCATAATAAAACATCGTTATCAGCGCACGGTCGTCGGCCGAAAGCATATCAACAGCGCGCCGCAACAGCGTTTTCATATCGCCACCACTGGCCGATAACGTCTCAGTAGCCATGGCATCGGTAACCTGAGCCATCGTAGCCTCATCAATATCAACCAGGCAACGGTCGCGGCGTGCCTTGCGAAGGAAGCTAATGGCAGCATTATGGGCTATGCGGCAGAGCCAAGTGCCAAACGAATAGCCACCATCATACTGTTCAAGTCTACGAAAAGCAGTTACGAACACATCTTGGGCCACCTCTTCGGCATCTTGCTGCACACATACAATGCGCGCCACCACAGCAAACACCATGCGCCCATAGCGGTCTACTAAAAGGCCGAACGCGTCGGTTCGGCCTCCCAGCACCTGTTCTATAATCTGTTTTTCGTCAATCTGAACCATCGCACCGATTATTCGTCGTTATCAGTATCTTTAAGGCTCTTACGTTCTTTGCGCTCAATGAGGTATGATGTTACCAGACCGATACCACCAAAGATGCAAAGACATGAGGTGTAAATAATTTCGGGCAACTCCCAATTATACGAACGTTTGTCAGTATAATAGCCTTGATTTGTAGCCAAGCCCAGTATGATCAGAGCCACCAAGAAGCCCAAGCCAATGCCTACAGCCAGCAATCCGAAACGTAAGGGCCACATACCGTTAGCGGGGCGACGCGTGGGCCATTTCATACGGTCAACAAGACCGTTGATGTTTACGGAGCCTATTTCCGTAATCTTGTCAATCAATTTCATGCGCTCTTGTCGGCACACGAACAATTCAAAAACTTTGTAGATGGTGCCAAAAATAATCAGCACCACAAGCACTTGTGATAAGTCGTTGAACATAATTTAATCTGTTTTTGTTATGTAATTATTTTATTGTTTCTACCTGTTATACGCACAATGTGTCGATATATTACATCACAAAACAGACTTTTTTCATCTCCCCCACAACTTTTAGCTAAACATCTTCATCAGCGGAGCCATAAAGCGCGTCATACTTTGCGGGCGCGCATAGCCGTTATACGACACCTTGTTTCGGCTCCAGGCAATGATAAGCCTACGCGTGGCACGTGTGATGGCCACATAAAACTTGCGTGCATCTTCGGCCAATCGGGCGGGCGACCCCGACGAGTAGAAGTTGGGCCAGCGCCCATCCACAGCATCAAACACAATAACGTTGTCAAACTCCAGGCCCTTAGCTTTGTGAACGGTGCTCACAAACACGCGCTCGGTCATGCTCTGGCTGTTACACAGGTCGGCCTCTTTCATGGTGTTCAGTTCCATGATGTGGTTCGACAGTTGTTCTATGAGCGACGGCTCGATAGCGGGCACCAGCAGGTCGGTGCCCAGATAGTTTAACACATGGTGTAACCCCTCTACCTCGTCAACATATCGTTCGGTGGTAACAAGGTGGTTAAAGCGTTGCAGTTCGGCCACCAGCGCTGGCGTAGCATCAGCTGCTACAGGCTGATAGAGGCGCGCTTGCGCCTCATGATAGCACTGGGCATAGCGAGCACGCAGCACCCGTGCCCGTCGCACCACACGGTCTTCTTTCATAAAGGCTTGCTGCTTAGGCAGTAGTGGCAGTGCCTTGCCCATGCAGTAATTGACAAGCGAACACGTAGCGTTCACATCTTCATCGGCCAAGTGCGAGTTTTCGCCTTCAAGGTTCAGGGCCGCCAGTAGCGCCTTCAGCTTATACACCTTCAGGTCGGGTTCAAGCAGACGTATCAGTTTGAGCGAGTCGAAATAAACGGCACACTGGCTGCTAAGCTGTATCTCAGGACAGTAGTGGCGCAGGTTATGGTCAAGAATATGGTAGTCGTAGTCGGCGTTATGGCCAAGGAGCGGACGTGTGCCCACATAGTCGATAAACTGCTTCAAGGCCTGTGCGGGCTCAAGCAGCTCGTGGTGTTTCAGTTCTTCAATAATGGGGTTGTCAATGTCACCCAACTTAGCGGGTATGGGGCGCGTGGTGCGAATGAAGAGCGAGAGCGCCGACCCTGGCACCACCTGCCCATTGCGCATC